>CAZSNW010000193.1:0-5166 GCA_964608245.1 uncultured Micromonosporaceae bacterium | reverse complement strand
TCTCCATCGAGGACGACGGCACCATCTACGTCGGCGCCATGGACGGGCCGTCGGCGCAGGCGGCGGTGGACCGGATCAACGCGATCGCCAACCCGACCCAGCCGAAGGTCGGCGACCGGTTCCTCGGCACCGTGGTCAAGACCGCCGAGTTCGGCGCCTTCATCTCCCTGCTGCCCGGCCGGGACGGGCTGCTCCACATCTCCAAGGTGGGCCCCAGCGGCAAGCGGATCGAGCGGGTCGAGGACTACCTCAAGGTCGGCGACAAGCTCGAGGTCCGCATCGTCGACATCGACGGCCGCGGCAAGATCTACCTGGACAAGGTGCACGCGGAGCCGGAGCAGCCGGAGCCGGCGGAGTCCGGCGCCGAGTCGCAGCCCGCGTTGGCCGCCGCCGGCGCCGGCGGTGACGGCGGCCAGGCCGGTGAGGGCGGCGAGAAGAGTCGTCCCCGGCGGCGTCGGAGGCGGCGCAGCTGAGCTCCATGGCGGGTCGGGCGAAGACGGCCACGCTGGCGGAGGACCCGCTGGGCAGCACGGTGCGACGCACCGTGCTGCCCAGCGGGATCCGGGTGGTCACCGAGTCGGTCCCCGGGGTCCACAGTGTCAGCGTGGGGGTGTGGGTCGCGGTCGGGTCGCGGGACGAGGGTGCGCACCTCGCCGGTGCCTCCCACTTCCTGGAGCACCTGCTGTTCAAGGGCACCCGCCGGCGTACCGCGTTGGAGATCTCGGCGGCGATCGAGGAGGTCGGCGGCGAGACCAACGCGTTCACCGCCAAGGAGTACACCTGCTACTACGTCCGGACCCTCGACAGCCACCTGCCGCTCGCCATCGACGTGGTGTGCGACCTCGTGGCGTCGGCCACGTTGGACCCCGCGGACGTGGAGACCGAGCGTGGCGTGATCCTGGAGGAGATCGCCATGCTCGACGACGAGCCGGGTGAGGACGTCCACGACCTGTTCGCCCAGGCCGTCTACGGCGACCACCCGCTGGGCCGGCGCATCATCGGCACGGTGGAGACCATCGCCGGCATGGCGCGCCGGCAGATCCACAGCTACTACCGCCGCCGGTACGTCGCGCCGGTCGTGGTGGTGGCCGCCGCCGGCCGGCTGGAGCACCAGCGGGTCGTCCGGCTCGTCCGGCGGGCGTTGGAGGGTACGCCGCTGGACTCCGGGCCGGCGGACCCGGCGCCCCCGCGCGGCCGGCGCGGCGAGGTGCCGGCCCACGCCGGCGTCCTGGTCAAGCCGCGGGACACCGAGCAGGTGCACCTGGTCATCGGCCGACCGGTGTTCGGCCGCGGCGACGACCGGCGGTTCGCGCTCGCCGTGCTCAACAACGTGCTCGGCGGCGGGATGTCCAGCCGGCTGTTCCAGGAGATCCGGGAACGTCGGGGCCTGGCGTACTCCATCTACTCGTACACCAACCTCTACGCCGACAGCGGGATGCTGGCCGTCTACGCCGGCTGCGCACCGGGCAAGGCCCGCCAGGTGGTGGAGCTGGTCCGGGGCGAACTCGCGGCGGTGGCGCGGCGCGGGATCACCGCCGCGGAACTCGCGCGGGGCAAGGGCATGCTCGTCGGCTCCCTGGCGCTGGAGCTGGAGGACACCGGTGCCCGGATGAGCCGCCTCGGCAAGGGGGAGCTGCTGCACGACCAGTTCCTGACCGTGGACGAGATCCGGCAGAAGGTGATGTCGGTGACCCGGGCACAGGTCAACGAGGTCGCCGCGGAGCTGCTGTCCGGACCGCTGGCGGTCTCGGCGATCGGACCGGTCGAGCGGGACGATCTGGTCGGGTGAGCCGGGCGGGCGCGGCGGCGGCGCGTGCACTAGGTTGAGGCACGTGACCGAGGAACCACAACGGGAGGCCGAGCCGATCAGGGTCGGCGTGCTGGGCGCCCGTGGCCGGATGGGCCAGGAGGTGTGCCGGGCCGTCGACGCGGCCCCGGACATGGAGCTGGTCGCGATGATCGACCGGGGCGACTGGCTGTTCAACGCGACCGACGCCGCCGCCGAGGTGATCGTGGACTTCACCACCCCCGAGGTGGTGATGGACAACCTGCACTGGTGCATCGAGCAGAACCTCAACGTGGTCGTGGGCACCAGTGGCTTCACCCCGCAGCGGCTGGCGCGGGTGCGCTCCTGGTTGGAGCACAAGCCCGATGTCGGGGTGGTCATCGCGCCCAACTTCGCGGTCGGCGCGGTGCTCATGATGGAGTTCGCGGCGCGGGCGGCGCGCTTCTACGAGTCGGTGGAGATCATCGAGCAGCACCATCCGGACAAACTGGATGCACCGAGCGGGACGGCGCTGCAGACGGCGAAGCTCGTCGCGGAGGCGCGGGCCGCAGCCGGCTCACCGCCGATGCCGGACGCGACCACCGACGCCCTGGAGGGCGCCCGCGGCGCGCTGGTGGAGGGGGTGCGGGTCCACTCGGTCCGGGCGCGTGGGCTGGTGGCGCACCAGGAGGTGCTGTTCGGCGCCCCCGGTGAGATCCTGACCATCCGCCACGACTCGCTGGACCGGTCGTCGTTCATGCCCGGCGTGCTGCTGGCGGTCCGTGAGGTACGCCGCCGGCCGGGGCTGACGGTCGGCCTGGCACCACTGCTCGGTCTCTGACGGCTGTCCGGCCCGTCGCCGGTCGGTCTCTGACGGCTGTGCGGCCGGTCGCCGGTCGGTCTCTGACGGCTGTGCGGCCGGTCGGTGACGCCCACGGGGGCCGTCGACGCCGCGCCGCAGACAGTGTGGGGCGGTCGCAGGCTGTCGCCTGCGACCGCCCCATCGTCACGCCGGTGCTACCGCGGCCCGGGTGTCACTGCTGAGCCTGCGGCGGTGCCGCCGGCGGCGTGTCACCACCGGTCGGCGGAGCCGCCTGCTCCGGCGCGGCCGCCTGCTGCTCCGGAGCGGTGGCCGGCGCCGTCTGGGTGGGGACACCCGGCATCGGCTGGGTAGGCATGGCCTGGGTGGGAACGGCCTGCGCCGGCATCGGCTGACCGGCGACCGCCGGCGCCGGCTTCTTGCGCAGCAGCAGCCACAACAGCAGGCCCACGCCGACGAGCAGGACCAGGCAGCCGAGCCCGGCGATCACCGCGATGAGCATCGCGTTGTTGCTGCCGCTCTCGCCGCCGGAGCCGGAGCCGGAGCTGCCGCCCAGGCCCGGCAGGTTCAGGCCGCCGCCGGGGCCGGAGTCGGAGCCACCGGTGGCCGACGCCTTCGCGTGGATCTCGGTGCTCCCTTCGAACGGGATCACCCACGTGACCGTGTTGCCGTTCTGCACCCCGTTGTGCTCGATCACCTCACCGGGGAAGGTGATGCTGATGGAGATGTCGAAGCCCGCGATCATCTGGGCGAAGGTCCCCGGCGGGAGACCGAGCCCCGCCTCCGCCTCGGCCAACGACGGGTCGTCCGGGTCGAACTCGTCGAAGCCCGCCTCACCCATGTCCCAGAGCCCGGTCACCTCGTAGATGCCGGCCTCTTCGTCGTAGGTGATCGCCAGGGTCTCGTCGTTGGCGAACTCCTCGATGGGAGTGTTCCGGAGAATGATCCGGGTGCCGACGTGGGTGTCGCTCTCGTACGGCTCGACGGTGACACCTTCGACGCCCTCGAACGCGCCGGCGTCGAACTCCTGGCGGAACTCCTCCAGGGGGTCCCCCATCGACTCGTCGCCGAACTCTTCGCCGAGCTGCTCGAACAGCTCGATCACCTGCCTGTCCAACGCGACGATGATCGAGCCGTCGACGCGGTCGTCGTGCAGTGTCAGGTCCGTCTGAAACTTCATGCAGCCCGCGAGCGTGACCGCGAGCAGCATCGCAGCCGCCGCGTACCCGGCCCGGACCAGGCCGCGGAGGGGCGAGGGTGTGTTGGCAATCTTCACGGCGTCAACCTTGCCAGAACATGTCCACGGGCGCTTCCCTGGACCCCCTCGTCCGGTCGGTGGATCCTCACCGGCCGACTACGACAGCACGGTGTGCATGCGGAGTTGGGGAATGAGAAGATCGTCGACGTCCAGTGACCGGGCGGCGCCGTCGGGACGCCATCCGGCCGATGTCAGGAAGGACCGGGTGGCACGATCGGCCTCGAACACCCAGGCGATCGCCCTGGTGAAACCATCGGCCCGCCACATGTCCACACTGGCCGCCAGCAGCCGGCTGCCGTGGCCCCGTCGTCCCCACCGCGGCTCCACCAGCAGGTCGGTCACCGCGCCGGTGATCCCGTCGGGGAAGTCCTCGGCGGAGTCTTCCGGACCACCGACTGCCGGTCCGATGGCCGCGAACCCGACCAGCGTCGACCGTACCGGGCGGTCCGCCCCCGGCCGTTCGACCTGCTCCACCGCCACCAGTACGTGGTGCCGCGGGTCGGGCGGCGACTCGATCGCCTCCCGCCACCGTCGGGTCATCCACTCCTGGTCGAGGGCGGCCAGCACCTGTTCAGGCAGCAGACGTCGGTAGGCGGTCCGCCAGGTGGAGAGCTGGATCCGCGCGATCTCCTCCGCCTCTGCCGGGCGGGCTTCGCGTACGTAACCGGTGGCCACCCGGTCAGGGTACGGGCAGGGTGTACCGCAGTTCGGGCAGGTCGACGCCGGTGCCGTCGGGAAGCTGGACCCGGAAGAAGTGGCGGGTGCCGTCGGCGGTGAAGCCGTACCGCTCGTAGAACCGGCGGGCGGGATGGTTCTCCTCCAGCACCCACAGCCGGACCGCGCCCCGGCCGGCGGCGCGCAGGGCGGCCACCGCGGCGTCCATCAGCCCCCGGCCGGCGCCGCGCCCCTGGTGGTCCGGGTGCACGTAGATCGCCATCACCTCGCCGTCGACCGGGTCGAGAGTGTCGTCTTCCCGACGGTACGGGCCGTAGACGGCGAACCCCGCCACCGCGCCGTCCACGGTGGCGACCAGGGTGCTGGCCGGCGAGCCGCCGTCGGACAGCCGCTGCCGGGTCCGCGCGAGCCGCTGCTCGTACTGGTCGTCGAGGCTCCGCAGGTACGGGTCGGGGACGATCCCCGCGTACGCCACCTGCCAGGTGCGGATGTGGACGTGGGTCAGCGCGGGCGCGTCGTCGGGCACCGCCGGGCGTACCGTCACGGGCGACATGGATTCCGGTCTACCGGCGTACGCAACTGTCGGCAACCCGGTTTTCGACAACTGCGGCGAAGTTGTCGCCTGACAAGCCATCGAGACGACAACTT
>CAZSNW010000192.1:0-5213 GCA_964608245.1 uncultured Micromonosporaceae bacterium | reverse complement strand
GGGCGGACGGGACTCGAACCCGTGACCGATCGATTATGAGTCGACTGCTCTAACCGGCTGAGCTACCGCCCCTGGCCCGCCACGCGGCGGCCCCGGCTGCGGGACGCTCCTGGTACCGGTGCGGTGCGGCGGTTGGCCGCGCCTGACGAGAGCTCCCCCGATAGGACTCGAACCTATAACCTGCCGGTTAACAGCCGGACGCTCTGCCAATTGAGCTACGGGGGACCGCCCGGCCACACAGGGGCCGGACATCCTTAGAGTAACGGATTCCGTCGGCCGGTGCGGACACCGGGGTCACCCCTTCCGATCTCCGGCCGACACCCACCCTGGCGTACCGGACAGACCTGGCGATACGGGTGTTTCACACCCGTAGCAGGATGGGACAGGGATATTCTGGGCGTCGGTGCTGCGGCCGCGGTCCCGGGCCGCGTGTGCCGGTGGTCGGCGCGAGCACCGTCCCTACAGGAAGGGGGGAGAAGACGGACATGCGTGGCAGGATGTGGTTCCTCGCCGGAGCGGCCGTCGGGTTCGTGCTCGGGGCGCGGGCGGGTCGCGAGAAGTACGAGCAGCTCATGCAGGCGGCCCGGCGACTGTGGGAGCACCCCACCACCCAGGAGACCGCCGGCGTGGTGCAGGAGCAGGCCAGCAAGCTCATCGCCCGCGGCAAGGAGATGGTGGGCGACCGCTTCGGGATGGGTGGCCCGGGTCGACGCACCATGGGCGCCGGTGGCATGGAGCAGCCGCCGGACGTCGCACCGGTCTCCGAGGACGTCGCGGTCGGCATGGAGCGTCGCGGGCCCGGTCCGCGCTGACCGGTAGGCCCGGCAGCCGCGGACCCGTCCGCCGACGGGCCCCGGCAGCCGGCCGGCCCACCGCGGGCGGACCGGCTGCCGGCCCGTCAATTGCGCAGCGCCCGACTGGTACGCCGGGCGGCGACGGCCAGCCCGAGCGCCGTGAGCACCACCAGGTACAACGTGTGCCAGACCATGGACCAGTCGGCGGCACCCAGCGTGATGCCCCGGATCACCTCCACCCCGTGGTAGAGCGGGGTGAGCTGGACGACCACCTGGAACGCCGGGTGGTAGGACTCGACCGGCGCGAAGGTGCCTGAGAACAGGAACAGCCCGAACTGCACCACGCCCATGTAGTCGAAGTCCTGCCAGGTGCGCATCACCGTGGCGAGCGCGAGCCCGATCCCGCCGAACGCGAGACCGACCAGCAGCGCCGCCGGGAAGGCGGCCAGCGCCAGCGGCAGGGTGGTCAGCCCCAGGACCGTCATCAGCACCAGGAACGCGATGCTGTACAGGCTGCCACGGACGGTCGCCCAGATCAGCTCGCCGAAGGCGACCTCCACCGGGGTGACCGGCGTGTTGAGCACCGAATCGTACAGCTTGGCGAACTTCATCTTGGCGAAGAAGTTCATGGTCGACTCGGCGATGGCGCCGTTCATGACGGAGGCCGCGAGCAGTCCGGGCGCGAGGAACGTCAGGTACGGCACGGTGCGGCCGTCGGCGAGCGTGATCTCGCCGACCAGGGCGCCGACCCCCCAGCCGATCGCCAGCAGGTAGACCAGCGGCTCGACCAGGCCGGAGACCACCAGCCACCAGTACGACCGGCTGGAGCGGAACACGGTCACGTTCCGCCCCGCCACCGCGAGCGCCCGACCGACCGTGAGCGGGTCGCCTGCGAGCTTGCGGGCGAGCATCGTCGTCACCATCGCCGTCACATCCCCAACCGCTTACGGAACCGGACGGTGGCGAGCAGGAAACCGACCGCCGCCCACAGCGCCAGGTAGCCCAGGTGGCCGGCGGCCGGCCACGGCGTCGGCAGACCGAGCGTGGCCGCCCGGCACAGCTCCACCCCGTGCCACAGCGGCGTGAGGTACGCGACCGGCTGCAGGACCGTGGGCAGCTGGCTGATCGGGAAGAACGTGCCGGAGAACAGCATCATCGGCAGCATCCCGAACCGGAAGATGAGCGCCATCGCGTTGTCGGTGTCGACCGTGGCGGAGTACGCGAACATCGGGGTGGCCACCGACAGCCCCACCAGCACCACCACCAGCGGGGTGATCAGGGCCCAGGCCGACTCCACCACCCCGAACGCCGCCATGACGCCCAGGAACGCCAGGGCGGAGACCAGCACCCGCAGCACGATGTAGCCGAGCTGGCCGACGATGACGTCACGGATCCGGGGTGGCGCTGCCACCATCGCGTAGTAGATCTTGTGCCACTTGAAGTTGCCCAGCACCGGGTAGGACGACTCCATGATCGCCACCTGCAGCCCGGTGAAGGCCAGCAGTCCGGGGCCGATGAACTGCAGGTAGGGCACGCCCAGGTCGCTGCCGCGGTCGACGTACTGCCCGACCGACACCCCCATGCCGAGGAACAGCATGATGGGCACCCCGAACGAGCTGAAGATCGTGCCCCGCCAGATCCGCCGGTAGCCGACCAGGAAGTACTCGAAGACCGCCCACGCGGGATGCACCAACCGCGCTCGCCGCGGCGCCGTGGCCGGGCCCGACGCGTGGCGGGAGGCCGTCCGCACCCCGCCGGCGGCCGTGTCGGCGGCCGGTCGACCGTCGCCCACCGTCACACCTCCAGCAGGGAGCGGCCGGTCAGGTGCAGGAAGACGTCCTCGAGCGTGGAGCGCCGCACCAGCACCCCGGAGGGGCGCAGCCCCCGGCGGGTCACCTCCGCCGCCACCGGGTCGCCGTCGGCGGCGTACACCAAAATGCGGTCCGGCAGTACCTCGATCCGGTCCCCGATGCCCTGCAGCTTCTCGGCGAAGGGCTCCAGCGGGTCGGTGCCGAACCGCAGCTCCACCACCTCGCGGCTGACGTAGCGCTCGATCAGCTCCCTCGGCGAGCCTTCGGCGGCGATCCGACCCTCGTCCATGATCACCAGGCGGTCGCAGAGCTGCTCGGCCTCGTCCATGTAGTGGGTGGTGAGCACCAGGGTGACCCCGCGCTGCTTGAGCCGGAACAGCCGCTCCCACAGCAGGTGCCGCGCCTGCGGGTCCAGTCCGGTGGTGGGCTCGTCGAGCAGCACGATCGCCGGGTCGTTGACCAGCGCCCGCGCGATGGTCAGCCGCCGCTTCATGCCTCCGGACAGCGGTTCCACCTTGCTGTCGGCCCGCTCCGACAGCTGCACGAACTCCAGCAGCTCGTCGGCGCGGCGGCGGGCCTTTCGCCAGGGGATGCCGAAGTAGCGGGCGTACGTGGTGAGGTTCTCCCGCACGGTGAGTTCGACGTCGAGGATGTCCTCCTGCGGGCACACCCCCAGCCGGCTGCGGATGGCGACCCCGTCGCGTACCGGGTCCATACCCAGCACCGTCAGCTCACCGCCGCTGGGCGGCGAGACGCAGCCGATCATCCGCATCGTGGAACTCTTGCCCGCGCCGTTGGGGCCGAGGAAGCCGAACGCCTCACCTGCGTGGACCTCCACGTCGATGCCGGCGACGGCCGTGAAGTCTCCGTACCGTTTGACCAACCCGCGCGCGCGGATCAGTGGCTCGTCGGTCATGTGGCAATCCTGTCCGCTGAGGTGATGTGGGGCGTCACACGGGCACGGCGCCCGACGCTCGTCTGTCGCTGCTCTTACCGCCCGGCGCGACGGTAACCCGCGGGTACGACGGAGGCCACCGGATTTCGGCCACCGGACCGGCCGTGGGTTTCGTCACAGCGTGGGGTCGTGGGCGCTGGCGGCCAGCATGTCCACCAGCTGCGCGGTCGCGTCGGCGACCCCCGGTCCGTGCGGGTCGGTCCCGTGGTCGTACCGCACGGTCCAGCGCAGCCCGTCCGCGCCCGGGCGGCGCCGCGCGACCACCAGCATCCCGCCGCCGGGTACCCGGTGGTGCGAAGAGGAGGCGACCGAGCGGGTGACCCGCGCGCGTACCGCCGCCGGCACCTCTCCCGGGTCGGGGAGCGTCACCGTCACCGGCGGGGCGTCCGCCGTCACCTGGTAGCGCGGATGCTCCTCGACCACCACCCCCGGGGTGACCACGAGGTCCCGCCCGGTCCAGGTCACGTGGTGGATCTCGTCCCAGCCGAGCCGCTCCCGGTCCGGCAGGTACAGCGCCCGGTCGGTGGCGACCACCGCCTGCGACGGCGGCACCCGCGTCCACGCCACCACCCGCTCCCCCGGCGCGAGCGCCGCCCGCAGCGGCGCCGGCAGCCGCCGACGGCCGAAGATCACCGCCTCACCATCCTCCCGCCGCCCGTTCCCGCAGCGCGCGGGCGTGCTGCTCCAGCGAGAACAGCTCCGCCGCCCTGGCGAGGTACTCCTCCTTCTCCGTCACCGGGTTGAGCCGCTGCACCCGCGCCTTCAGCTCGTCCACCTTCGCCTGCACGGTGACCAGCTCCAGGCGGGCCAGCGTCACCCGCACGTAGCCGGGGTCGGGCTCCCCGTCGATCCGGAACGGCTCGACCGCCAGCTCCCCCACCAGCGCCTGGGCGGCCAGGTCCCGGCACGCGTCGCGGACCTTCGCCACCCAGTCGGGGCCGGAGGTGGCCGATGCCGCTCCGCCGGCCTCGGCGATCGCGTTACGGATCTCCCGGTGCACCGGGTCGTGGTACGCCTCGGGGCCGAGGGCGTCGAACAACGGGCCGGCGAGCACCGGCTCCTGCAGGGCGAGCTTGAGCGCCTCGCGTTCGACCACGGTGGCCGCCGGGCGTGGCTGCGCACGGCGGGGGCGGACCACCGGCTGCTCGCCCCGGGCGGCCGCGGCCACCGCGCGCATCACCTGCTCCACCGGCATACCCAGGTCACCGGCGAGCTTGCGCGCGTACTCCGGCCGGCGGTCCCGGTCCTTGATCTTGGCGACCAGCGGCGCCGCGTGGCGCATCGCCTCCACCCTGCCGTCGACCGTGTCCAGGTCGTAGCGCCGCAGCACCTGCCGTAGCGCGAACTCCACCAGCGGCTCCCGTCGGGCCACCAGATCACGGACCGCCGCGTCGCCCTTGTGCAGGCGCAGCTCGCACGGGTCCATGCCGTCGGGGCTGATGGCGACGAAGGTGCGCGCGACGAACTTCTGGTCGGAGTCGAAGGCGCGCAGCGCCGCCTGCTGGCCGGCCTCGTCCCCGTCGAAGGTGAAGATGATCTCCCCGGTGAAGGCGTCGGTGTCCATGAGCAGCCGGCGCAGCAGCGCCACGTGCTCGTCGCCGAACGCGGTGCCGCAGGTGGCCACCGCGGTGGGCACCCCAGCCAGGTGGCAGG
>CAZSNW010000191.1:0-5223 GCA_964608245.1 uncultured Micromonosporaceae bacterium | reverse complement strand
CGAGCGCGACTTCCCGGACGCCCGCACCATCCTGCTGGAGCAGAACTACCGCTCCACCACCACCATCCTCGACGCGGCCAACGCGGTCATCTCCCGCAACACCTCCCGCAAGCCCAAGCGGCTGTGGAGCGACCAGGGACCGGGGGAGCCGATCGTCGGCTACGTGGCGGACACCGAGCACGCCGAGGCCGACTGGATCGCGCGGGAGATCGACCGGCTGGTGGACGCCGGCCAGGCGCGGTACGGGGACGTGGCGGTGTTCTACCGGACCAACGCCCAGTCCCGCGTGTTCGAGGAGATCTTCATCCGGCTCGGGTTGCCCTACAAGGTCGTCGGCGGGGTGCGCTTCTACGAGCGGCGCGAGGTCAAGGACGCGCTGGCGTACCTGCGCGTGATCGACAACCCGGACGACACGGTGAGCCTGCGCCGGATCATCAACACCCCGCGGCGGGGGATCGGCGACCGGGCGCAGGCGTGCCTGGAGGCGCTGGCGACCCGGGACCGGATCGGCTTCGGGGAGGCGCTGCGGCGCGCACCGGACGCGCCCGGGATGCCGCCGCGGGCCGCTGCGGCGGTCGCCGGGTTCGTGGCGATGCTCGACGAGCTGCGGGAGATGGCGGCCACCGCGCCGCCGGAGGACGTGCTGGAGGCGGTCCTGCAGCGCTCCGGCTACCTGCCGATGCTGGAGGAGAGCCTCGACCCGCAGGACGCCGGCCGGGTGGAGAACCTCCAGGAGCTGGTGAGCGTCGCCCGGGAGTACACCGAACGGGTGCAGGCCACCGACCAGGGCCAGCCGACGGTGGCGGGGTTCCTGGAGCAGGTGGCGCTGGTCGCCGACGCCGACGAGGTACCCGACGTCCCCGGTGACGAGGACCAGGCCGGGGTGGTCACGCTCATGACCCTGCACACCGCCAAGGGCCTGGAGTTCCCGGTGGT
Organism: uncultured Micromonosporaceae bacterium; assembly: GCA_964608245.1. Taxonomy (GTDB): domain Bacteria; phylum Actinomycetota; class Actinomycetes; order Mycobacteriales; family Micromonosporaceae; genus Natronosporangium. The sequence continues at coordinate 4,287 of CAZSNW010000191.1, read as the reverse complement.
GTTCATCGCCGGGCTGGAGGAGGGGGTCTTCCCGCACGACCGGTCGCTGGCGGATCCGCAGGAGCTGGAGGAGGAGCGGCGGCTGGCGTACGTGGGGATCACCCGGGCGCGCCGCCGGCTGTACCTGTCGCGGGCGGTGACCCGTTCGGCCTGGGGACAGCCGCAGTACAACCCCGCGTCGCGGTTCCTGTCGGAGCTGCCCGAGGAGCTGGTGCGGTGGGAGCGCACCAAGGAGGCGGTCACCACCTGGGGGCGGGGCCGGGGGTCGGTGGACGATGGCGGCACGGTGTTCGGCCGTGGTCTCCCGCCGGCCGCGCCGCCGGTGTCGGTGCCGGCGCTGTCCGCCGGCGACCGGGTCAACCACCAGCGGTACGGCCTGGGCCGGGTGCTGGCGGTGCAGGGCCAGGGGGCGCGGGCGCAGGCGCAGATCGACTTCGGAGACCAGGTGCTCTGGCTGGTGCTGCGCCACGCGCCGCTGGAGAAGCTCTGAGACTGGAACGTTCCCGGATACGACTGGTGGGGGCGGCCCGAAGGGCCGCCCCCACCAGTACCGGGGGGATCGTGCGCGATCCGGGTCAGGTCAGCACCCGTTGATCTGCACACCCCGGTTGGCCATCCACTTGGTCGGCTCGACCTGGTTGAACATCCAACCCTTGTGCACCTCGAAGTGGAGGTGCGGACCGGTCGAGTCGCCCGTGGAGCCTTCCAGGGCGATGATGTCGCCCGGCTTGACCTTCTGGCCCGGCTTCACCTTCACCTGGGAGGCGTGGGCGTAGTGGGTGTAGTAGCCGTCCCCGTGGTCGATGACCACCGAGATGCCGTAGCCGGAGTACACCCAGCCCGCCTCCTTGACCGTGCCCGCGCCCACCGCGCGGATCGGCGTGCCGGACGGCCCCGCCAGGTCGACCCCGGCGTGCATGACGCCCCAGCGCGGACCGAAGCAGGAGGTCGTGGCCGCGCCCGGCATCGGGTGCACCCACTTCGGCGGCCGGCGGTTCTCGGCCTTCCTGCCCTTGCCCTTGTCCTTGTTGTCGGCGGACGAGGACGTGTCGTCACCGCCGCGGGCCGAACGGTCGGCACGGTCGGCGGCGTCGTCCCGGTCGAACAGGCCGTCGCCGCTGTCGCGGGCGGAGGCGATCGGTGCGGTCGGCTCCTCCGGGACCGTGGTCGCGTTGGCGACCATGGTGGAGAAGCCGACGCCGACGAGCGCCAGCGCCACGACCATCGCCTCCTGATAGCGCGGCAGCCGGCGGATGCGGTGGCGGATGACGCCGTAGGGCCGCTCACCCACGGGAGTGCGGGCGAGTCGGGCGCCGGACCGCCGTGCCTGTACGCCGAGCCAGCTGGTCACTCTATGTAGGTATTCGATGAGCAGCGCGTAGTAGCGGCGTACGAGAGCCGTTGCTCGGTCGACGGCACCGCGCCACCGCTGGTTCGAGTTTCTCTCCAGCACAGGGGAACCTCCGTCGGGTTGAGCGGAGCATCCATCGTGCCAGAGGGAGCTGCCCGATTTGCGGTAGTAGATGGGTGAACGTACGCCTGGCCGCGCCATGGAGACCGTCACAGTCCTGCGCGTGACCCACGCTACATATTGCCTGCTCGCGGCAACGAATTGGACTGTCCGGCAGTGGCGGACACCGATCCACTGTACATCCCGTAGCAGGACGACTACAAGGCGTGAGGCATCGCCGGTGACGGTGCGGATCGGGGACGCGGCGACCGGGGATCGGGCGCGGTACGACTACGCCATGTAATAGCGGAACTACAACCGGTCGACAGTGCTGGGCCCGTCAGTTGGCGGCGCTGCCGTAGATCTCCTCGGTCCGCTCGACGAGGTCCACGCCCCGCTCCTTCATCCAGGGGATCGGGTCCTGCGGTACGCCGTTGACGTGGGTCTCGAAGTGCAGGTGCGCGCCGAAGGAGTAGCCGGTGTTACCGACCAGGGCGATGATGTCGCCGGCGGAGACCTCCTGGCCTTCATATACCAGGAGTTGCGAAGCGTGTGCGTACAGTGTTTCCACGCCGTCGCCGTGATCGATGATCACGCAGTACCCGTAGCCGGAGTACCAGCGGGAGAGCACCACGGTGCCGGCGTGCACCGCCTGGATCGGGGTGCCGTGCGGGGCGGCCAGGTCGACGCCCTCGTGCATGCGCTCCCAGCGCCAGCCGTAGAAGGATGACAGCGTGTAGTTGCGCAGTGGCAGCAGCCAGACGTCCGGCGCCTCCTGCGTGATGGAGGTGGCCAGCCCGCCGCGTTCCCGCATCGCGCGCGAGGCGCGTTCGGCGGCCTCCGACCGCTCGTCGAAGACGTCGGTGCGTGACCCGAAGGCGGAGAGGTTGTCGGGTGCGAGCTTGGCGTCCGGCATCAGGTTCCCGGCGCCGAGCGCCACCACTCCGGCACCCACCACCGCGCTGGTGAAGACCGCGGCGTACCGGCTGCGTGGTGCCGCTGCGACACGGCGCCGTCCCCGGTAACGCGGTGGTGCCGGTGGTACCGGTAGTGCCGGACGCTCGCCCACGCCCAACCTCCTGTCGTCGGCTGGCGCCGGGACCGTGACTACTCTCCGTGTCGGTGCCGGGACGGTCAGCCCCGGCGGTCCCGCGCGGCGCGTCGTACCCGGGTCACCTGGTACGACGCCCGAAACACCGTAACCAAGGCCCCCACCCGACCACAAGGCGCCCCCCGTGGTGCGTCCAGAGTGACGGATAGAAATGTCCAGTTGAAACAGATACTGGTGGAAAGTCGCTATCACTCTTCGTAGTCACTCCGGTGCTGGCTGGTCATCCCGGTCGTCCGGCGGGCCCGGGCCACCCTGTCCGGCGTACCCGCGCGGAGGTTATGGTTCGTTCAGGCGGTGCGGCACCTTGCAGCGCCTTTCCAGAGAGGGACGGCCGATGAGCTCACGGATCAGAGTCGTGATCGCCAAGCCCGGGCTGGACGGGCACGACCGCGGGGCCAAGGTGGTGGCCCGCGCGCTGCGCGACGCGGGCATGGAGGTCATCTACACCGGACTCCACCAGACCCCCGAGCAGATCGTCGAGACCGCCATCCAGGAGGACGCCGACGCGGTGGGGCTGTCGATCCTCTCCGGTGCGCACATGACCCTGTTCCGGCGGGTCACCGAGCTGCTCGCCCAGCGCGACGCCACCGACATCGTGGTGTTCGGCGGCGGCATCATCCCGGACGAGGACATCCCGGAGCTGAGCCGGATGGGGGTCGCCAAGATCTTCACCCCGGGCACCAGCACCGAGACCATCGTGGAGTGGGTACGCGAGAACGTGCCCGCCGGCGCCCGGTCCTGACCGGCCCGAACGGGAAAGGGGGCCGGGCGCACCCCTCACACGCCCGGCCCCATGCACGACGCCCCACCGCCACCCCTCGACCGGCGGGACGTCGGCCGTCCGTTGGCAGTGGTCTGCCAACACCCTTATCAACGACGCTCCCCGGATCAGGTGACGGGGTACGCGGAAATTCCTTGTGATGTCACGCGGCCGCCACCTGTCCGCACCCGCGGCTCCGCCCCGCGTTACGCTGCCCGACGGGTGTGATCGGCAGAGAGGATGACCGTGGACCTCTTCGAGTACCAGGGAAGGGCGCTGTTGGCGCGGCACGGCCTGCCCGTGCTCGCCGGCGAGGTCGCCGACACCCCCGACCAGGCGCGTGAGATCGCGGAGCGCCTCGGTGGCCGGGTGGTGGTCAAGGCACAGGTGAAGGTGGGTGGTCGCGGCAAGGCCGGCGGGGTGCGGCTGGCCGACGATCCGCAGCAGGCCTACGAGCACGCGGCGGCCATCCTGGGCATGGACATCAAAGGTCACACGGTACGCCGGGTGATGGTGACCACCACCGCCGACATCGCCGAGGAGTACTACCTCTCCTTCCTGCTCGACCGGGCCGAGCGGACCTTCCGCTGCATCGCCAGCACCGCCGGCGGCGTGGACATCGAACAGGTCGCCGCCGAGACCCCGGAGAAGGTGGTCAAGATGGCCGTCGACGCCAACGCCGGGGTGGACGAGGCGAAGGCGCGGGAGATCGTGGCGGCGGCCGGCTTCCCGGAGGCGATCGCCGACCAGGTCGCCGAGATCGCGGTCGGCCTGTGGCGGACGTTCGTGGCGGAGGACGCCACCCTGGTGGAGGTCAACCCGCTCGCGCGTACCGTGGACGGCCGGGTGCTGTGCCTGGACGCCAAGGTGTCGCTGGACGACAACGCGCGCTTCCGCCACGCAGACCACGAGGAGCTGGTCGACCGGTCGGCGGTGGACCCGCTGGAGCAGCGCGCCAAGGAGAAG
>CAZSNW010000190.1:0-5308 GCA_964608245.1 uncultured Micromonosporaceae bacterium | reverse complement strand
GGTGCGCGGCAACCTGGTGGACCGGGGCAACACGGTCATCGTCATCGAGCACAACCTGGACGTGATCAAGACCGCCGACTGGATCATCGACCTCGGTCCGGAGGGCGGCAGCCGGGGCGGCACCGTGGTGGCCGCGGGCACCCCGGAGGAGGTCGCCCAGGTCCCCGAGAGCCACACCGGACGGTTCCTGCGTGCCGTGCTGGGTCTGTCCGAGGTCGTCGAGGACGGGTCGCCGGTGGCCGCCGACCGTGTCGCCCGGGCCACCGGCGCGATTCGCCGGCCGGCGGTGAGCGTCTCCCGTTAGGGTCCTCCCGGGTCGGCCGCGACCCGGCCGGCGCGGTCCGGCGGCGGTGAACCGCACCGGGGTGCCGGCCGTGACTTGGAGCGTGGCCAGAATGTGGGAGGTTGTGCGATGACGACGGATCCGTCCACGGCTGCCGGCCCGACCCGTCGGGCGCTGTTCCTGGGAGCCGGCGCGGTCGGGGCGGGCGTGCTGCTGGCGGCCTGCAGCGGTGACGGTGGCGACGGCGGCCCGGGCGACAACGGCGGCCAACCGGCCCCGCCCGGCAACGGGAACGGGAACCAGCCGCCGGGCGGCGGCCAGGACTCGCCGCCGGAGGCGCTCGCCTCGGTCTCCGAGGTGGAGGTGGGCGGCGGGATCGTCAACACCCGCGCCAACGTGGTCGTCACCCAGCCGACCGCGGGGGAGTTCCGCGGCTTCAACGCCACCTGCACGCACGCCGGCTGCCAGGTCGCGTTCGTCCGGGACGGTCTGATCACCTGCCCGTGCCACGGCAGCCAGTACTCGATCGAGGACGGCTCGGTGGTGCAGGCGGCCTTGGGTGGCAACCCCGCCAACCAGCGGCCGCTGACACCGGTGGAGGTCGTGGTGGAGGGCGACGTCATCCGGCGCGCCGACTGACCGGCGCTGCCGCACCGCAGGGCGCGGCGCCGGCGGTGCGGCAGCCCCGTCCCGGCGCGCTGGCGCCGACCGCCGTCGTCGGCACCGGGGACTACCCTTGCCGGCGTGGCTGACCCGTCGACCTACCGTCCGGCCCCGGGGACCGTACCCGACGCCCCCGGCGTCTACCGGTTCCGGGACGCCGACGGCCGGGTCATCTACGTCGGCAAGGCCAAGAACCTGCGCAACCGCATCAACTCCTACTTCAGCGGCGAGCCACTGCACCCGCGTACCCGGCAGATGCTGGCCACCGCGGCGTCGGTGGACTGGGTCACCGTCGCCACCGAGGTCGAGGCCCTGCAGCTGGAGTACACCTGGATCAAGGAGTTCGACCCGCGGTTCAACGTCAAGTACCGCGACGACAAGTCCTACCCGTACCTCGCGGTCACCATCGACGAGGAGTTCCCGCGGCTGCAGGTGATGCGCGGCGCCCACCGCAAGGGGGTGCGCTACTTCGGGCCGTACGCGCACGCCTGGGCGATCCGGGAGACCCTGGACCTGTTGCTACGGGTGTTCCCGGCCCGCACCTGCTCGGCCGGGGTGTTCCGCCGGGCCGCCCGGATCGGACGGCCCTGCCTGCTCGGTGACATCGGCAAGTGCTCGGCGCCGTGCGTCGGGCGGGTGGACGCCGCCACCCACCGGCGCATCGTGGAGGACTTCTGCGAGTTCATGGCCGGGGGTGCCGAGCCGATGGTCCGCCGGCTGGAGCGGGAGATGTACGAGGCCGCGGAGGCGCAGGAGTACGAGCGCGCCGCCCGGCTGCGGGACGACCTGGCGGCGCTGCGGCGGGCCCTGGAGAGGCAGACGGTGGTGCTGCCCGACGGCACCGACGCCGACGTGATCGCCTTCGCCGAGGACGAGCTGGAGGCGGCGGTGCAGGTGTTCCACGTCCGCGGCGGGCGGGTGCGCGGCCAGCGCGGCTGGGTGGTGGAGAAGATGGAGTCCACCTCCGAGGACGAGGACAGCATCGGGCAGCTGGTGCACCACTTCCTGCGCCAGGTGTACGGCGAGGGCACCGAGGTGCCCCGGGAGGTGCTGGTGCAGAGCCTGCCGGCGGATGCCGAGGCGCTGGCGGACTGGCTGTCCCAGCGCCGCCAGGGCCGGGTGAGTCTGCGGGTGCCGCGGCGGGGGGACAAGCGGGCGCTGCTGGAGACGGTGGCCCGTAACGCCGCCGAGGCGCTCACGCAGCACAAGCTGCGGCGCGCCGGCGACCTCACCGTCCGTTCCCAGGCGCTGGAGGAGCTGGGCGCCGCCCTGGGCATGACGTCGGCGCCGTTGCGCATCGAGTGCTACGACGTCTCCCAGATCCAGGGCAGCGACGTGGTCGGCAGCATGGTCGTCTTCGAGGACGGGCTGCCCCGCAAGAGCGAGTACCGCCGGTTCGCGGTACGCGCGCCGGAGGCCGACGACCTGACCGCGCTGTCGGAGGTGCTCACCCGCCGCTTCTCCCGCTACCTGGAGGTACGCTCGCGCACCGGCGAGCTGGGGGAGGAGACCTCCGGCGACCCGGACCGGCCGGGGATCGACCCGACCACCGGCAGGCCGCGCAGCTTCGCCTACCCGCCCCAGCTGGTGGTGGTCGACGGCGGCCGGCCGCAGGTGGAGGCGGCCGCGGCGGTGCTGGAGCGGCTGGGCATCACCGAGATCACCGTGTGCGGGTTGGCCAAGCGCCTGGAGGAGGTGTGGCTGCCCGGCGAGCAGTTCCCGGTGATCCTGCCCCGCCAGTCCGAAGCGCTCTACCTGCTGCAACGGGTACGCGACGAGGCGCACCGGTTCGCGGTGACGTTCCACCGCAAGCGACGGTCCAAGCGGATGACCGCCTCCCGACTGGACGGCATCCCGGGTCTGGGCGAGGTGCGCCGCAAGGCGCTGCTGCGCCACTTCGGGTCGCTCAAGCGCCTGGCGGCCGCCAGCGTGGAGGAGATCGCCGAGGTGCCCGGGATCGGGCGGCGTACCGCCGAGGCGGTGGTCGCCGCGCTGGCCGACGGCTCCCGCGAGGTCGGCGGCCGGGCGGATCCGGCGGGTTAGGATGCCGCCAGGGTCGCCGGTGACGGTGGGGTAACCCGGCGGTCCAGCCCAGCGAGGGGGTGGGCGTGACCGAACGGCCGAACGGCGCGATCGAGCTGGTGGTGGTCACCGGGGTATCCGGCGGCGGCCGCAGCACGGTGGCCCGGGCCCTGGAGAACGTGGGTTTCTACGTGGTGGACAACCTCCCCGAGGCGCTGCTTCCGGCCATGGCGGAGCTGGCCCACCGGGCCGGCCCGGCGGTCCGCCGCACCGCGATGGTGCTCGACGTGCGCAGCCACGCGTTCTCCGGCGACGTGGCCGGGGCGATCCGTCGGCTGGCCGAGCAGGGCTACCCGCCCAAGGTGGTGTTCGTCGACGCCGACGACGAGGCGCTCATCCGCCGGTTCGAGGCGGTCCGCCGGCCGCACCCGTTGCAGGGGCGGGGCCGCCTGGTCGACGGCATCACCGCCGAACGCAAGCTGCTCGCGGGTGCACGTGCGATCGCCGACGTGGTGATCGACACCACTCACCTCAACGTCAACCAGCTCCGCTCCCGCGTGGAGGAGATGTTCGCCGAGGCCGACGACCTGCGGTTGCGGGTGACGGTGATGTCGTTCGGCTTCAAGTACGGCCTGCCACCGGACGCGGACTTCGTGCTTGACGCCCGGTTCTTGCCTAATCCACACTGGTTGCCCGAGTTGCGGGATCTCACCGGCCAGCAGGAGGAGGTCAGCGCGTACGTGCTGGGTCAGCGTGGTGCGGCGACCTTCGTGGAGACCTTCGCGCAGATGATCGGAGCGACCGCCCCCGGGTTCGAAAGGGAGGGCAAGCGCTACCTGACCGTGGCGGTGGGCTGCACCGGTGGCAAGCACCGCAGTGTGGCGATCGCCGAGGAGCTGGCCGAACAGCTGCGTCAGCGCGGCCTGTCCGCCCACGCGCACCACCGGGACCTGGGGCGGGAATGAAGGTCGTCGCGTTCGGAGGCGGACACGGTCTGGCGGCGTCCCTGCGGGCGCTGCGGCTGGCGGCCGCCGCCGCCGGCGAGCCGTGGCGGATCACCGCCGTGGTCACCGTGGGCGACGACGGCGGCTCCAGCGGCCGGTTGCGCGCCCAGCGGGGGGCGCTGCCCCCGGGGGACCTGCGCCAGGCCCTGGTGGCGCTGGCCGGCGACGACCCGCACAGCGTCGCCACCGCCGAACTCTTCCAGTACCGGTTCGACGGCGCCGACCCGTTGGCCGGCCACGCGGTGGGCAATCTGGTCCTGTGTGGACTGATGGAGCAGCTGGGCGACCCGGTGGCGGCGTTGGCGCACGCCGCGGCCATGCTGCGCGCCGACGGGCAGGTGCTGCCGATGTCCTGCCAGCCGGTGGCGATCGAGGCCCGGGTCCGGGGGGTGGACCCGGACCGGCCGGACGAGGTGGTCACGGTCCGCGGACAGCGTGAGGTGGCCGTCACCACCGGACGGGTGGAGGAGGTGCGGCTGGACCCTGCCGAACCGGCGGCCTGTCCGGAGGCGGTGGCGGCGGTGGCCGAGGCCGACTGGCTGCTGTTCGGCCCGGGCAGCTGGTACACCAGCGTGATCCCGCACCTGCTGGTCCCGGAGCTGGTGGCGGCGGTGACCGCCAGCCCCGCCCGCGTGCTCGTGGTGCTCAACCTGACCACCGACTCGGAGACCGCGGGCATGACCATCCCGGACCACCTGGCCGCGCTGGCCCGGTACGCCCCCGGGCTGACCGTGAACCTGGTGCTGGGCGACCAGGCGTGGGTGAGCGACCCGAAGCCGGCCACGGAAGCGGCCGAGGCGCTGGGTGCCGAGCTGGTGCTGGCGCCGGTGGCCGCCCCCGACGGGCACCGGCACGACCCGGCCGCGTTGGCGGCGGCCCTGTTGCCGCTGCTGACCGCGGCTCGTTGAAGACCTATGCGAGCGGACGTGAGGTGACGGCGATGGCGATGACCGGCGCGGTCAAGGACGAGCTGAGCCGGGTGGACGTGGCGGCGCCCTGCTGCCGGCGGGCGGAGCTCACGGCGGTGCTGCGGTTCGCCGGCGGGCTGCACATCGTGTCCGGCAACGTGGTGGTGGAGGCCGACCTGGACACCGGGGCGGCCGCCCGCCGCGTGCGGCGCCACATCTCCGACCTGTACGGCTACCCCAGCGAGGTCCACGTGCTGGCCTCGGGGGGCCTGCGCCGCGGCAGCCGCTACATCGTGCGGGTGGTCAAGGACGGCGAGGCGCTGGCCCGGCAGACCGGCCTGCTGGACGTGCGCGGCCGGCCGGTGCGCGGGCTGCCGCCGCACATCGTCGCCTCCGGGGTGTGCTGCGCGGTCGCGGTGTGGCGGGGC
>CAZSNW010000189.1:0-5375 GCA_964608245.1 uncultured Micromonosporaceae bacterium | reverse complement strand
CGATGACCGGCTCACCGGTTGCCGACAGGGCGGTGAGGGTGGCGACGTAGGTGGTGCCCCAGGCCAGCTGGGCCGCGGGCAGCCAGCGGGTACCGTCGGCGCTGAACTCGCCCTCGACGCTGTTGCCGGCCAGGTCGGTGAGCTCGATGGAGACCTCCACCGCGTTCTCGGTGGCGAAGACGATCGGGGTGGAGGTCGGGACGTCGATGGTGGCGTCCGCGGGTTCGAGGATCTGGGCGGTGACCTTGGGACCCTCCGGCTCGCGGTTACCGCCGCCCCCGCCTATGCACCCCGTGACGGTGAGGGTGGCGGCGAGCAGGGCGGCCACGAGAGCGGAGAGTCGGGGGACAGGTGTGGTCGACATGAAGCTTCCTCCGTGGCTTGGTGCCTATCCTGCCTCACCGCCGGCCTGATCGGGGCGAAGGCGCGGACCCCTACCCCCGTGGTGGCGGGCGCCCGGGGAGGCTGTGCTACTCTTGCGGCTGCATGCGCCGCTAGCTCAATTGGCAGAGCAGCTGGCTCTTAACCAGCGGGTTCGGGGTTCGAGTCCCTGGCGGCGTACACGTGATGCGGGGCGGCGGACGACACGTCCGCCGCCCCGCATCGTGTCCGGGCCCCACCTTCCGCCCGTCGTTCCGGTCGGCCCGGACCACGGCGTCCTCCTCCCCGCGGGTACCGACCAGGGAGGAACGACGGGGGTGACGGCCACACGGTACGGTGGTCGCGTGTCCCAACCCGCGGCCGTGACCTGTCGAAGCCTCCGGTTCGCGTTCGGGGACACGGTCGCGGTCGACGGGGTCGACCTGACCGTCACGGCCGGTGAGATCTTCGGGCTGCTGGGGCCCAACGGGGCGGGCAAGACCACCACCATCCGGGCGATCACCACCCTGCTGCCGGTGCCCGCCGGCACCGTCGAGGTCTTCGGGGTGGACGTCACCCGCCACCCGATGGAAGCCCGCCGCGCCATCGGCTACGTGCCCCAGCTGCTGTCGGCGGACGGCGCCCTCACCGCCGCGCAGAACGTCGCGCTGTTCGCCCGGCTGTACGACGTGCCGCGCCGCCGGCGCCGGCAGGCGGTCGCCGAGGCGCTGGCGACCGTCGGGCTCTCCGACGTCGCCGACCGGCAGGTCGCCACGTTCTCCGGCGGCATGATCCGTCGGCTCGAACTCGCCCAGGCGCTGGTCAGCGCGCCGCGCCTGCTGATCCTCGACGAGCCCACCATCGGACTGGACCCGGTGGCCCGGGCCGGTGTGTGGGAGCGCATCACCGAGATCCGGCGTCGCACCGGGATGACGGTGCTCGTCACCACGCACTACATGGCCGAGGCGGAGCAGTGGTGCGACCGGGTGGCGCTGATGCACCGCGGCCGCATCCGCATCGAGGGCACCCCCGCCGGGCTGATCGAGAAGCTCGGCGTGGAGAGCCTGGACGACGTGTTCCGCGCCGTCACGGGCGACGACCCGGACAGCGCCGACGTGCAGCAGGGAGGGATCCGTCGTGTCCGCGCGGCTCGCCGCACCGCGTCCCGACTCGGCTGAGGTGTACGAGCGTCGCCGGCGTTCCCCGGTGGCGGTGCTGTTCTCCCGCGTCGGCGCACTGTGCCTGGTCGAGCTGCAGAAGATCATGCGGGACCGCACCGAGCTGGTGATCCGCTCGGTACAGCCGGTGCTGTGGCTCGGCATCTTCGGCGCCACCATCGGCCGCCTGCGCGGCATCCCCACCGGCGGCGTGCCCTACCTGGACTTCATCATGCCGGGGGTGCTCACGCAGTCGGCACTGTTCATCGCGATCCTCTACGGAGTCCAGATCATCTGGGACCGGGACGCGGGCATCCTCGCCAAGCTCATGGTCACCCCCACCCCGCGGGTGGCGCTGGTGGCCGGCAAGGCGTTCGCCGCCGGCATGCGCGGGCTGTCCAACGGTGCGATGGTGCTGGTGCTCGCCGCCGTCCTGTCGATCGGGGTGATCTGGAACCCGCTGCGGCTGCTCGCGGTGGCCGCTCTGGTGGTGCTGGGGGCGGCCGCGTTCTGCTGCCTGTCCATCCTCATCGCCGGGCTGGTACGCACCCGCGAGCGGATGATGGGCATCGGCCAGCTGATCACGATGCCGCTGTTCTTCGCCTCCAACGCGCTGTACCCGGTGGAGCTGATGCCGTCCTGGCTGCGCGTGATCAGTACCGTCAATCCGCTGAGCTACCAGGTGGACGCGCTGCGCGGACTGCTGATCGGCACCGAGGCGAACTATCTGCTGGACGTGGCGGTCATGGGCTCGATGGCCGTGGTGATGATCCTTGCCGCCGCGGCGCTGCTGCCGCGGTTGGCCCGTTGACCAGGGGAGGAGACGAATGACCGAGGAGGCCACCGCGACCCGGACGAAGCGGGCCGAGGAGAAGGCGGCCGACTCCGCGCCGGAACCCGTCGACGAACTCGTGGTGACCCGGCACACGGTGCGGACCGCGGACGGCACCGAGCTGTCCTACACCGCCACCGCCGGCCGGATGGTGCTGCGCCGCGAGGAGCTCACCGACGACGACGTCTTCGACGGGTACAAGCCCAAGGCCGAGGTCTTCCTGACGTCGTACACGCTGGACGGCGCCCCGCCGGCCTCCCGACCGGTGACGTTCGCGTTCAACGGCGGCCCCGGCTCCTCCAGCGTCTGGCTGCACATGGGGCTGCTCGGCCCGCGGCTCGCCGACTCCGGTGACGTGGGCAACCTCACCCCGCCGCCGTACGGCCTGCTGGACAACCCGCACACCCTGCTCGCCGTCTCCGACCTGGTGTTCATCGACCCGGTCTCCACCGGCTACTCCCGTTCGGTCAAGGGCGGCAAGCCGAAGGACTTCCACGGCTTCGACGGCGACCTGGAGTCGGTGGGCGAGATCATCCGGCTGTGGACGACCCGCAACGGCCGGTGGCTGTCGCCGAAGTACCTGTGCGGCGAGTCGTACGGCACCCTGCGCGCGGCCGCGCTGGCACGCCACCTGCAGGAGAAGTACGGGATGAACCTCAACGGGCTGATGCTCATCTCCACCGTGCTCGACCTGGGCCTGCTGTGGGGCAACGGGCACAACGACAACCCGTACGTGATGTACCTGCCGACCTACGCCGCGATCGCCCACTACCACGGGCTGCACGGCGACCGTCCACTGCGGGACGTGCTGGCCGAGGCCGAGGCGTACGCCGAGCGGGAGTACCCGTGGGTGCTCTCCCGCGGGTCGCGGCTGACCGCCGAGGAGCGCCGGGAGGCGGTGGCCAAGCTCGCCTCGCTGACCGGCCTGTCGGAGGACTACGTCGACCGGGTGAACCTGCGGATCGAGCACATCCGGTTCTGCACCGAGCTGCTGCGGCACCGGCGGCTGACGGTGGGGCGGCTGGACGGCCGGTTCACCGGCTGGGACGAGGACTACGGCCGGGAACGGTGGTCGGCCGACCCGTCCATGGACGCGATCATGGGCCCGTACACCGCGGCGTTCAACCACTACGTCCGCGCCGAGCTGGGCTACGAGTCCGACCTGCCCTACGAGATTCTCTCCGGCAAGGTCAACAGGGAGTGGTCGTTCAAGGACTTCCAGGGCAGGCACGTCAGCGTGTCCGAGCAGCTGTCGGCGGCCATGCGCGCCAACCCCTACCTGCGGGTGTACGTGGCCCTCGGCTACCACGACGGGGCCACGCCGTACTACGCGGCCGAGCACACCATGGCACACCTGCGCATCCCCGACGAGCTGCGCCGCAACATCGAGATGCACTACTACGAGGCCGGGCACATGATGTACGTGCACGAGCCGAGCCGGATCGCGCAGTCGGCCCATCTGGCCGAGTTCGTGACCCGCAGCTGAGCCGTCCGGTCGGGCCGGGCGGTCTCCGGTCGTCGGCGACCCCGGTGGTCCCGTCCCGGGACCCCGGGGTCGCGGTGTGTCCGGGCCCTCCGCGACCGCGGCCTACGCGGGCCCGTACGCGGGCACGGCCGCCCCGCTCATCGGCGCCGACGCGTCGCTGGCCAGGAAGTGGATCACCTGGGCGACCTGGGCCGGCGGGGTCCACCGGGAGTGGTCCGCGTCCGGCTGGGCGGCGCGGTTGGCCGGGGTGTCGATGGTGCCGGGCAGCACCGCGTTGCACCGCACCCCGTCGGCGGCGTACTCCACCGCGACCGCACGGACGAACGCCAGGACCGCGGCCTTGGCGGTGACGTACCCGGCGGCGCCGCGGAACGGGTGCAGCGCGGCCCGCGCCGACACGCACACCACCGTGCCCCCGCCACCGGCCACCAGGTGGGGGAGGGCGGCGGCGGTGACCAGCCAGGTCGGGCGGAGGTTGAGCCGGAGCATCGCCTCGAACTCGGCGAGCGGGGTCTCGTGGACCCGCCCTCCGGCCGCGTACCCGCCGACGAGGTTGACCACCGACCGCAGCGGCGCGTCCGCGTCACCGGCGGCGAGTGACACCGCGTGCGCGGTGGCGTCCGGGTCGGTGAGGTCGGCCTCCACCACGCTGACCCCGCCCGGTGCCCGGTCGGCGCGGCCGGGCCGTACCGGTGCCACCACCCGCCAGCCCTCGGCGAGGAAGGCGGCGGCGACCGCGCCGCCGAGACCACCGGTGACACCGGTGATCAGAACGGTACGACCTGTCATGGACGCACCCTAGCCGGGTACCGACGGGGTGAGGGCGGGATGCGCGCAGCCCGGCGGCCGGACGGGCCGACCGGGGGCACGGCCGTGAACCTCCGGACGGGCACGGCCGTGAACCGGAACGGATCGACGGTCGTGGGTGAAAACGTGACCGGTGTCGCACCGGAATGGTGGCCGCGGTCACTGCGCGTGTCGGTGCCGGATGGTGTGCTGGACGACCGGGGAGCGAAGAAAACGAAAGGACGTCGACATTCAGCCGGTATTCAGCTTCATGTGCCATGGTGACGCACGCCGCAGGCGTACGCGCCGGCAACGCGGAATCAGACGAGCGCGTCGGCTGTTGTGACAGACGCGCGAGGGGACGTCGAGAGCGCGGGGGAGGAGAGATCGTGGAGACGACGACGATTCGCACCGACGAGGTCGTAGAAGAGCGCGACCTGGTCGGCGTCTACCTGCACGAGATCTCCCGGACACCGCTCCTCGACGCGGCCCGGGAAGTGGACCTCGCCAAGGCCATCGAGGCCGGGTTGTACGCCAGGCACCTGCTCCGCAGGGGTGAGATCCCCGACGGTGTCGAGCGTTCCGAGCTGGAGGAGCTGGCGAGCGAGGGTGAGCGGGCCAAGGACCTGTTCATCCGCGCCAACCTCCGGCTGGTGGTCTCGATCGCACGGCGCTACGTGCGGTCGGGCATGCCGATGCTCGACCTGATCCAGGAGGGCAACACCGGCCTGGTGCGGGCGGTGGAGAAGTTCGA
>CAZSNW010000188.1:0-5381 GCA_964608245.1 uncultured Micromonosporaceae bacterium | reverse complement strand
GGTGGGGGCGGATCAGCCGGTGGGAGAGCAGGTGCAGCCGCAGGTACGCGTCGGCCACGTCGGCCGGCGGGTCCGCCAGCGACCCGACCGCCACGCGTACCACCTGGCCGCGCAGCCCGGACAGGGCGCGGGGCGCCGCAGCCGCCGCCGCGAGCCGCTCGTCGGCGGCCTCCCCGGACGCCTCACCCAGGCCGAGGAACCCGGTCGGGAACCACACGTCCAGCGTCTGCCCGTCGTCGGTCACGGTGGTGATGCCGACGCCCCAGGCGGCGGTCTGCAAGCGCTCCATGGCCGACACGGTAGCGTTGCCGCTCATGAGCGGTGTCCTCACCCCGGAACTGCTGGCCGACCCGGTGGCGCTGACCCGCGCCCTGGTGGACATCGAGTCGGTCTCCGGCAACGAGCAGCGGATCGCCGACGAGGTGGAGGCGGCGCTGCGGGCCTGCCCCCACCTGACGGTCGGCCGTCACAGCAACACCGTGATGGCGCGCACCGACCTCGGCCGCGGCCGGCGGGTCATCCTCGCCGGGCACCTGGACACCGTGCCGGTCGCCGACAACCTGCCCTCCCGCGTCGAGGGCGATCTGATCTACGGCTGCGGCACCTCGGACATGAAGGCGGGGACGGCGTTGGCGCTGCACCTGGCGGCCACCCTGCCCGACCCGCGGTACGACGTCACCTACCTGTTCTACGAGTGCGAGGAGGTGGAGTCGACGCGCAACGGGTTGCACCTTCTCGCCGGCGCCCACCCCGACTGGCTCGCCGCCGACTTCGCGGTGCTGCTGGAGCCGACCTACGGCACGGTGGAGGCAGGCTGCCAGGGCACGTTGCGCGCGGTGGTCCGCACCACCGGTGTACGCGCGCACTCGGCCCGCTCCTGGCACGGGGTGAACGCGATCCACGCCGCGGCCGAGGTGCTGCAGCGGCTGCGGGACTGGCGCGAGCGGCGGGTGACGATCGACGGCTGCGAGTTCCGGGAGGGGCTCAACGCGGTCGGGATCCGCGGCGGGGTGGCCGGCAACGTGATCCCGGACGAGTGCGAGATCGAGGTCAACTACCGGTTCGCCCCGGACCGGGACGAGGCGCAGGCGGTCGCGTACGTCGAGGAGGTGTTCGCCGGTTTCGAGGTACGCGTGACCGACGCCGCCCCGGGGGCGTTGCCCGAGCTGACCGCCCCGGCGGCGCAGGAGTTCCTCGCCGCGGCCGCCGCGCCGGCGCGGGCCAAGCTCGGCTGGACGGACGTGTCCCGGTTCGCCGCCCGCGGGGTGCCGGCGGTGAACTTCGGCCCGGGCGACCCCAACCTCGCGCACACCCGCGACGAACACGTGGAGATCCCGAAGATCCGGGAGGGTGCCGAGGTGCTGCGCCGCTGGCTCGCCCCGAACGGGTGATCCGGGCGCTCACCGGTACCCGACCCGCGGGCTAGGGTGTCCGGCGTGGCGGACGATCAGGAACCGGTTGCCGAGCGCCGGATGCAGCGGAGGGTCGCGCCCCGGTCGGAGCGCGGGTCGCCGGACGTACGCCCGCCGACGGCCGGCCGGCGGCCGGCGCGGCACCAGGGCCCGGTGACCCTGCGCGGCGGGGCGGCCGCGCGCATGACCGAGGACCAGCGGCTGCTGGACTCGCGCGTCCCGACGGACTGGAAGGGCAGCGACTCCTGGCGGGCGTTGCGCATCCTGTCCGAGTTCGTCGACGGCTTCGACACCCTCGCCGACCTGCCACCGGCGGTGAGCGTCTTCGGCTCGGCGCGCGTCACCCCGGACAGCCCCGAGTACGCGATGGCGCAGCAGCTCGGCGCGGCGTTGGTCAGGGCCGGGTACGCGGTGATCACCGGCGGCGGCCCGGGCCTGATGGAGGCGGCCAACCGGGGCGCCTGCGAGGCCGGCGGCATCTCGGTGGGGCTGGGCATCGAGCTGCCGTTCGAGCAGCGGCTCAACGACTGGGTCGACGTCGGCATCGACTTCCGTTACTTCTTCGCCCGCAAGACGATGTTCGTCAAGTACGCGCGGGCGTTCGTGGTGCTGCCCGGCGGGTTCGGCACCCTCGACGAGCTGTTCGAGGCGCTCACCCTGGTACAGACGGGCAAGATCACCCGGTTCCCGGTGGTGCTCATGCACACGCCGTTCTGGCGAGGGCTGCTCGACTGGCTGCGCGACACGCTGGTCACCCGAGGCGTGATCTCGCCGGACGACCTGAACCTCGTCCACCTCACCGACGACGTGGACGACGCGGTGGCGCACATCGTCGCCGCCGACCAGGGGAGCTGACCGCGGTCCGGCGGGCACGGTCCGGTCGCGGCGGCACGGGCGCCCGCTGCCCGGCGGGCCGGACCGGACACGCGTACCCTGCTGTCACACCTGCGTGATGGGATGGCAGGCGTGGCTGTCCGCGGACCGACCTTCCGGCTGGTACGACGGCCGGCGTCGGACCGGCCGCCCGAGCTGGACGACCGGCAGCGGGCGGTGGTGGCGCACGACAGCGGCCCGCTGCTGGTGATCGGTGGGCCGGGCACGGGCAAGACCACGACCCTGGTGGAGGCGGTGGCCGCCCGGGTGGCCGCCGGCGCCGACCCGGAGCGGGTGCTGGTGCTGACGTTCAACCGCCGGGCCGCGGCCGCCCTGCGCGCCCGGATCGCCCGCCGGGTCGCCGCCTCCGGGGTGGTCCACGAACCGCTGGTCCGCACCGTCCACGCGTACGCGTTCGGACTGCTGCGCCGGGCCGCGGCCGAACGTGGGGAGCCGCCGCCCCGGCTGCTCACCGGCCCGGAGCAGGACATGGTGATCCGGGAGCTGCTGGCCGGCGCCCCGGAGCGCTGGCCAAAGCGGCTGCGGGCCGCGCTACCGACCCGGGCGTTCGCCCGCCAGTTGCGGGACCTGCTGCTGCGGGCCGCCGAGCGGGGGATCGACGCGGCCGGCCTGGACGCGCTCGGCGCCGCTCTCGGTCGGGACGACTGGCGGGCGGCGGCGGCGTTCCGCGCCGAGTACGACGCGGTGCTCGCGCTGCGGTCGGCCACCGCCGGGGGTGCGGTCGCGTACGACCACGCCGAACTGGTGCGGGCAGCCTGCGACCTGCTCACCGCGGACCCGGAGCGGCTCGCCGCCGAACGTCGGCGGCTGGTCGCCGTCTACGTCGACGAGTACGCCGACACCGACCCCGCGCAG
Organism: uncultured Micromonosporaceae bacterium; assembly: GCA_964608245.1. Taxonomy (GTDB): domain Bacteria; phylum Actinomycetota; class Actinomycetes; order Mycobacteriales; family Micromonosporaceae; genus Natronosporangium. The sequence continues at coordinate 2,220 of CAZSNW010000188.1, read as the reverse complement.
CGGGACCTGCTCGCGCTGGTGGCCGGCGGTGGCGCGACCCTGGTCGCCTTCGCCGACCCGGACTCGTCCACCTACGCCTTCCGCGGCGGTGACCCGGACGGGGTGCGCCAGTTCCCCGACCGTTTCACCACTGTGGACGGTGTTCCGGCGCCGGTGGTGACGCTGACCCGCTGCTACCGCACCGGGCCGGTGCTGCTGTCGGCCGCCTCGTCGGTGGCGGCGCGGCTGCGCGGCCCGGCCGGACACCGCCGCCGCGAACCCGCACCCGGCGTGCCCGACGGCCAGCTGGAGGTGCGGGTGTTCCGGTCGGCCGCCGCCGAGCACGCGTGGCTCGCCCACCGGCTGCGCGAACTCCACCTGCGCGAGGAGGTCCCCTACGGGCGGATGGCGGTGCTCGTGCGCGCCGGCAACCAGCTGCCCCGGGTACAGCGGGCGCTGCGGGCCGCCGGCGTACCGAGCGTCATCCACGCCGAGGACCTGCCGCTGCCGGCCCAGCCGGCGGTGGCGCCGCTGCTGTTGCTGCTGCGCTGCGCCCTGCGGCCGGAGGAGCTGGACGAGGAGACGGCGGTCGCGCTGCTGCACTCGCCGCTCGGCGGCGCCGACCCGCTGCAGGAGCGGCGGCTGCGGCAGGGGCTGCGGGCCCAGGCGGTGGCGGCCGGGGACCCCCGGTCCTCCGGCGAGCTGCTGGTGGAGGCGCTGCGGAACCCGGCCGACCTGGCCATGTTGGAGCGCGAATGGGCGGCGCCCGCCAGGGCGGTGGCCGAGCTGCTCACCGCCGCCCGCCGCGCCGCCGAGGTACCCGGCGCCACCGTGGAGGACGTGCTGTGGGAGGTGTGGCACCGCAGCGGGCTGGCCGACCGGTGGGCGGCGGCGGCCACCCGGCACGGCGGCGACCCGGCCCGCGCGGAGGCGGCCGACCGCGACCTGGACGCGGTGATGGTGCTGTTCGACGCCGCGGCCCGGTTCGTCGACCGGCTGCCGGGGGCACGGCCCGAGGCGTTCCTCGACTACGTGGCCGACCAGGAGCTGCCCGCCGACTCGCTCGCCCCCTCGGCCCACCGGGGCGAGGCGGTACGCCTGCTCACCGCGCACGCGGCCAAGGGGCTGGAGTGGGACGTGGTCGCGCTGCCCGGGGTGCAGGAGGGGGTGTGGCCGGACCTGCGGCTGCGGGGCAGCCTGCTGGGTGCGGAGACGCTGGTCGACCACCACGCCGGTCGGGTGATCGGCCCGGCCGGGCAGGTGTCGGCGCTGCTGGACGAGGAGCGTCGGCTGTTCTTCACCGCGGTCACCCGGGCCTCCCGGTGGCTGCTGGCCAGCGCCGTGGCGTCCACCTCGGTGGGCGAGACCGGCGGTGACGAGCAGCCCAGCCGGTTCCTGCGCGAGCTGTACGCGGCGGTGGCCGGTCCCGGGCCGGCGGACGGGCCGCCGCCGGACGGTCCGTCGCCGGTGGACGATCCCGACCCGGGTGAGGGTCCGGCGCCCGACGCCCCCGAGCCGCCGCTTTGCACGGTGCCCCGCGGGCTGACCCTGCCCGCCCTGGTCGCCGAACTGCGCACCGCGGTGACCGACCCGACCGCGCCGATGTCCCGCCGCCGGGCGGCCGCCGCCCAGCTGGCGCGGCTCGCCGCCGCCGGCGTACCCGGGGCCCACCCCGACCAGTGGTGGGGCCTGGCGCCCCTGTCGGACGACCGGCCGCTGGCGGAGCCGGGGGAGACGGTACGGGTCTCCCCGTCGGCCATCGAGTCGGCGCTCCGGTGCAGCCTGCGCTGGCTGCTCGAACGCCACGGCGGCGCGGCCCGGGCCTCCGCCGCCCAGGGGGTGGGCAACCTGGTGCACGCCGCCGCGGCGCTGGCCGAGGACGCCCAGACCGACCGGACGGTCCTGGTGGACTGGATCGCCGCCCGGTTCGACGCGATCGAGCACGCCGCGGTGTGGCTGGCCGGCCCGGAACGGCAGCGGGCCGAGCAGATGGTGGACAAGCTGCTGGCGTGGATCGTCGCCAACCCGCGCCGGCTGGTGGCGGTCGAGCGCGACTTCGTGGTGCACCTCGACGGTCCCCAGCCGGTGGAGCTGCGTGGCCGGGTGGACCGCCTGGAGCAGGACGCGCAGGGCCGGCTGGTGGTGGTCGACCTCAAGACCGGCCGCGCCGCGCCGTCCGAAGCGGAGATCGCCGAGCTGCGGGTGCTCGGCGCCTACCAGGCGGCGGTGGCGGCCGGCGCC
>CAZSNW010000187.1:0-5474 GCA_964608245.1 uncultured Micromonosporaceae bacterium | reverse complement strand
GCAGGCGCTGGAGAAGGGTGACAAGAAGATCGTCGGGGTCAACTGCCACACCGAGACCGTCACCAAGGACCTGGAGATCCTGCGCATCCCGCACGAGGTGGAGCTGGAGCAGCGCCAGGTGCTGGCCGAGCGCCGCGCCTCCCGGGACCAGGCGAAGGTGGCGGCGGCGCTGGAGCGGATGGTGGAGGTCGCCCGCAGCGACGACAACATCGTCCCGGCCATGCTGGACGCGGTACGCGCCGAGGCGACGCTCGGGGAGATCTGCGGCGCCCTGCGCCAGCTGTGGGGCAGCTACCGGGAGCCGGCGCGGTTCTGACACCGCGGCACGCCCGCCCGGGAAGGTGACGATCCGGCGCGGAGGCCGTGCAAGACTGGCACCATGAGCCACCCACGGGAGAACCAGTCGATCTTCACCCGGGGTGCGGTGGACCTGAGCACTCTGCGTCCGCCGTCGGCCCCGACGAACCCGGGCCCGACCGTGCCCACCGGCGCGGCTCCGGCGTCCGGACCGGACGGCGGAGCCGCCGCACGCGGCCCGGCCGTGACGGTGATCGACGTCACGGAGGCGACGTTCCAGTCGGAGGTGCTGGAGCGGTCGCTCGTCACCCCGGTCGTGGTCGACTTCTGGGCCACCTGGTGCGGCCCCTGCCGTCAGCTGTCGCCGGTGCTGGAGAAGCTGGCCAACGAGTACGGCGGGGCGTTCGTGCTCGCGAAGATCGACGTGGACGCCAATCCCCGGCTGGCGGCGATGTTCCGCGTCCAGAGCATCCCGACGGTGTACGCGGTGATCGGCGGCCAGCCGGTCGAGGGGTTCATGGGGGCGCTCCCGGAGCCGCAGGTCCGGCAGTTCATCGACGCGGTGCTCAGGGCCGCCGGCCAGGAGGTGGCCAAGCCGCAGGACCCGCGGCTGGTCGCGGCCGACGACGCGCTCCTGCGCGGTGATCTGGACACGGCCGAGCAGGCGTACCGGCAGATCCTCAACGAGAACCCGTCCGACCAGGACGCCACCTCCGGGCTCGCCCAGGTGCAGCTGCACCGCCGGGTGCAGGGGGTGGACGGGGAGGCCGCCCTCACGCGCGCGGCGGAGGCGCCCGACGACGTCGACGCCCAGCTGCTCGCCGCGGACGTGGAGGTCCTGCAGGGACGGGCCGAGCAGGCGTACGCGCGCCTGGTGGACCTGGTGCGACGCACCCGCGACGCGGAGCGCAACCGGGCCCGCGAGCACCTGCTGTCGCTGTTCACCATCGCGGGACCGGACGACCCGGCGGTCTCGCGGGCGCGGCGCGACCTGGCGAACGCGCTGTTCTGACCGGCGAGGGGCCCCGGAGGTCGTCGTGAGCGTCGACTCGTCTCGGTCGCCGGTGGTGGTGCTGGACGCACCGTCCAACCTCGGGCTGCGCCCGCCGACCCCGACCTCGGCGCCCGGCTGCGCCAAGGCGCCGGGCGCGTTGCGGGACCACCGCCTGCTCGCCCGGCTCGGTGCCCGGGACGGGGGCTGTGTGACCCCGCCGCGCTACGACCCGGCGGACTGGCGACCCGGTGACGGGGTGTGCCAGGCGGACAAGATCGCCGCGTACACGGTGAAGCTCGCCGACCGGCTGGGGGCGCTGCTCGCCGAGGGCGCCTTCCCGGTGGTGCTCGGCGGTGACTGCTCGATCCTGCTCGGCGCGGCGCTGGCCATGAGCCGCCACGCCGAGAACGTCGGCGGCCGGATCGGGCTGGTCTTCGTCGACGGGCACTCCGACTTCCGGCACCCGGGCAACGCCCCGTACGTCGGGGCGGCCGCCGGCGAGGACCTGGCGCTGGTCACCGGACGGGGACAGGTGGAGCTCGCCGGCATCGAACACCGGCGGCCGTACATCCGCGACTCCGACGTGGTGGTGCTGGGCATCCGCGAGCACGACGAGTACCGCACCGAGCTGCTGGCCGCCGGCATCGCGGTCCGACCCGCCCCCGAGCTGCGGGTGGAGGGCCCCATCCGCTCCGCCCAGTGGGCGCGCGAACAGCTGTCGCACACGGCGGGCTACTGGCTGCACGTGGACGTGGACGTGCTGGACCCGTCGGTGATGCCGGCGGTGGACGCGCCGGACGAGGGCGGGATCGCCCACCGTGAGCTGGAGCTGCTGATCGCCGGCCTGGTGGCCGACCCGGCGTGCCTGGGCATGGAGATCACGGTGTTCGACCCGGACCACGACCCGGACGGCCGGTTCGCCGGTGAGCTGGTCGACATGCTGGTGGCGGCGCTGCGGCCGCGGACCTCGCCGCCGGCACCGACGGTGATCCCGCGGCCGCGGGCCGCCTCCGGGGCCGCGCCGCCGGCGTCGGCGCCGACCCCGCCGCCCGTGCCGCCGTCGGGGACACCGGAACCACCCTCGCCGCGGCGCCCGGTCGACCCGACCGGCCTCGGCTGGCCGTCCCAGCCGTCCGGCCTGAACCTGCCGTCCGCCCCCGGAGCCTGACGCCCCCGCCCACGGGCCTTGCCGCGGGGCTCCCGCCGGGTGTCCACAGGCGGGATCGGTCCCGGAGCCGGACACCACCCCACCGGTTAGGCTGTGGCCAGCGTGCCCACAACGGGGTGGGCGGGCGAGGGGAGTGACGTCGATGGAAGGGCGTTCGGCCGACGGATCCGGATCCGTCGCGTCGCAGGCGTCCGTCGCCGGGACGGCCGCGACACTGGACTTGGGTCGTTCACCGGTGGGCCCGGACGGGGTGGACGAGGTGGACCTCGACGAGGTACCCAACGCGGAGCGTCTGGTCGCACAGGCGGCCACGATGCCGGGCACCGATGCCGACACCGCCGCTCTGATCCGGCGGTACTGGCGGTTCGCACCGGACGAGGACCTGGTGGGGCGAGGGCCAAAGGAGCTGGCCCAGGCGGCGGTCAGCCACCGGGAGCTCGCCGGCCAACGCCGTCCCGGCGAGCTGAAGCTGCGGCTGAGCGCACCGGAGGGCGGCGCCACCACGGTGGTGGAGGTCGTCGTCGACGACATGCCGTTCCTCGTCGACTCGCTCACCGGCGCGGTGACGATCCGCGGAATGGACATCCAGCTGATGGTCCACCCGCTGATGGTGGTCGAGCGGGACGACGACGGCACGCTGCGCCGGGTGGTCACCGCGGCCGAGCCGGACGACGCGGGCGAGGGTCAGCTCGTCGAGAGCTGGATCCGGATCGAGATCGCGCACCTGCGTGACGCGGAGGAGCGGGAGCGGCTGGCCGCCGACCTCCGGCAGGTGCTCACGGACGTGCGCAAGGCGGTCGAGGACTGGCCGATGATGCGGGCGACCGCGCTGCGGATCGCCGACGAGCTGGCCGCCGCCCAGCTCGGCGGCCCCCGGCCGCCGGTGCCGGAGAAGGACATCACCGACTCGGTCGCGCTGCTGCGGTGGCTCGCCGACGACCACTTCACCTTCCTCGGCTACCGCGAGTACGAGCTGGTCACCTCCGACGAGGTCGACCCGCAGACCGGGGAGAAGGTCCAGCTGCTGGTGTCCCGCCCGGGCACCGGGCTCGGGATCCTGCGCAGCGACACGCAGAGCCGGCGGGTGCTGTCCTCGCTGCCGCCGGAGGCACGCGCCAAGGCCTTCGAGCGGCGGCTGCTCATCATCACCAAGGCGAACTCGCGCGCCACCGTGCACCGGCCCTCCTACCTGGACTACATCGGGCTGAAGACGTTCGACGCCGAGGGCAACGTCAACGGGGAGCGCCGGTTCGTCGGGCTGTTCACCTCCGCGGCGTACCGCGGCAGCGTCCAGGAGCTGCCGGTGGTGCGGCGCAAGGTGAACGAGGTGATGGAGCGCTCGGGGCTGTCGCCGCGCAGCCACTCCGGCAAGGACCTGATGAACATCCTGGAGACCTACCCGCGTGACGAGCTGTTCGCCATCGCCACCGACGACCTCTACCAGGCGGCCACCGGGGTGCTGCGGATGGCCGGCCGGCGGCAGCTGCGGGTGTTCCTGCGCCGCGACCAGTACGGCCGGTTCACCTCGTGCCTGATCTACCTGCCCCGCGACCGGTTCACCACCGCCAACCGGCTGCGGATGCAGGAGATCCTGCTGCGGGAGCTCAACGGGATCGGGGTCGACTACACGACGAGGGTCACCGAGTCGGTGCTGGCCCAGGTGCACTTCATCGTGCGTACCGACCCCACGCACCCGCCCGGGCCGCTGGACCTGGACGCGCTGGCCGAGCAGCTGGCCGACGCCACCAGGCGGTGGGACGACGACCTGGAGCTGGTGCTGGAGCGCAGCGTCGCCGACGAGCACGTCCGGCGGCTGCACCGGCGGTACGCTCAGGCGTTCCCCGAGGCGTACAAGGACCAGCACACCCCGCACGAGGCGGTCAAGGACATCGCCAAGCTGGAGCTGCTGGAGGACCCCGGCCAGCTGGAGATGCACCTGTACCGGCGGCGGGACGACGCGGCGGACGTGCGGTTCAAGGTGTACCGCTACGGCGAGCCGATGATGCTGTCGGCGGTGCTGCCGGTGCTGCACTCGCTCGGGGTGGAGGTCACCGACGAGCGCCCGTACGAGATCGTCCGGGACGACGGCACGGTCTGGCTGTACGACTTCGGGCTGCGGCTGCCGAAGGACGCGCTCGACCCGGTCGAGGTCCGCGGTCAGCTGGAGAACGCGTTCTCCGCGGCCTGGCGCGGCGAGGCTGAGGTCGACCGGTTCAACGAGCTGGTGCTGCGGGCCGGGCTGACCTGGCGGCAGGTGGTGGTGCTCCGCGCGTACGCCAAGTACCTGCGCCAGGCGGGCTCCCTCTACTCGCAGGACTACGTGCAGGCCACCATGGCCGCCCACCCGGAGGTGGCCACCGCCCTGGTGCGGCTGTTCGACCTGCGGTTCGACCCCGGCTCAGGGCTGTCGGTCGGGGAGCGCGCCGCCCGGGAGGCCGAGCTGGTCGCCTCGATCATGCGGCAGCTGGACGCGGTGGAGAACCTCGACGAGGACCGCATCTTCCGGTCGTACCTGGCGCTGATCCGCGCCACCGTGCGCACCTCGTTCTTCCAGCGCGGCCCGGACGGCCGGCCGAAGTCCTACGTGGCGTTCAAGCTGGAGCCCCGGTCGGTGCCGGACCTGCCGGAGCCCAGGCCGCGGTTCGAGATCTTCGTCTACTCGCCGCGGTTCGAGGGTGTGCACCTGCGGTACGGCGCGGTGGCCCGTGGCGGGGTGCGCTGGTCGGACCGGCGGGAGGACTTCCGCACGGAGATCCTGGGCCTGGTCAAGGCGCAGGCGGTCAAGAACGCGGTGATCGTGCCCGCCGGGGCCAAGGGCGGGTTCGTGCTCAAGCGCACCCCCACACCCGAGGAGCTGGCCGCGGCCGGCTCGGAGTGGGAGTGGCGGCGCACCGAGGCCGAGATCTGCTACCGGCAGTTCATCTCCGGGCTGCTGGACGTCACCGACAACCTGGTCGACGGGACGGTGGTGCCGCCGCCGGCGGTGGTGCGCTACGACGGCGACGACCCGTACCT
>CAZSNW010000186.1:0-5513 GCA_964608245.1 uncultured Micromonosporaceae bacterium | reverse complement strand
GCGGCCGGGGCCAGCGGCGCGTCCATCCCCCGGGCCCGCTGGGCGAACCGGTCGACGACCGCTGCCGCCCGGGCCGCCTGCCCGCCGGCGACCAGCGCCTCCACCAGGTGCGGCAACGCCCGGAACTCCGCCGGCCACAGCAGGTCCGGCGGCCGCCGCGCCAGATACTCCTCGGCCTCGACCACCGCGGCCGCCACCTCACCCCTGGCCACCGTGAGCCGGAGCAGCGCGCCGACCGCGATCGGCAGCATCTCCGACTCGGCCGCGTCGGTGGCCCGGTCCGCGACCACAGCCAGGTGCTCCGCCGCCTCGTCCAGGCGGCCGCGGGCCAGCGCGAGGGTCCCAGCCACCGCCTCCATCTCAGGCGCCATCCGGGGAACCTCGGCGAGCTGGTCCAGGAGCGCAGCGACGGTGGCGTCCAGGTCGGACCACCGCCCGCGGCAGAAGTCGAGCAGGGCGAGAGCGGACCGGACCAGCGTCTCCATCCGGGTGTTGCCGAGCTCCCGCGCACCGGTCAGCGCCGCCGACAGCAACGGTCCGGCATCGTGGTGGTGGCCGATGTAGCAGGCGGCGCCACCCAGCGCGTAGTACGCGTTGACCTGCCCACGCGTGCGGGGCCTGCCGGCGGTGCGTTCCCGGACGGCGATCATCAGCCTCCGCCACGCCGGATCCCCCGACAGGGCGAGCACCGCCCCCGCCCTTCCCAGCAGGTACACCGAGAAGTCGGGGTCCGGTATCCGCGCGGCGAGCTCGCTGGCCTGGTGGAGCCGCCGGCGTCGGGCCGCCAACGAGGGTCGCGGTGCGTTCGGCACCTCGCTGGCGACGATGGCCCACGCCCGCAGGTCGTCGCGGTCGTGGAGGTTGCGGACCGCCGCGTGCAGCAGCCGGCGGACGCGCTGCGGTCCGGTGCCCGACCGGTGCAGGAGTATCCCCAGCCGCAGCTGCAGCTCCCCCCGTACCGCGCGGGGCAGGTCGAGGTCCAGCACCGTGGTGAGCAGGTCGTCCACCTCCACCGCCCGCAGGACCTCGCAGGCGGCCCGGGAAAGCTTCAGCGCGATCCGGCCGGCCGTCTTTGGCTCCGGCGAGGCGTGGCGGAGCACCTCCTCGAGCACCCGCACCGCCTCGTCGTAGTGCCCGAGCTCGACGGCCCGGTCGGCGGCCCGCTCCGCCGCCGCCACCCACTCCCGCACCCGGCCGGCCCGCCGCAGGTGGTGGGCGACCTGGCCGAGCGGCGCCGGCTCGCAGGTGGCGAGCACCTCCGCGGCGCGGGCGTGCAGGTGACGGCGCCGGGGTCCGGGGATCGCCTCGTACACCGCCTGGGCGGCCAGCGCGTGCCGGAAGCCGACGGCGCCGTCGTCGTCCACCAGCAGCCCGACGGTGATCGCGGCGCTGAGGTCCGCGGCGACCTTTCCGGCCGGGTGCCCGGCGACCGCGGCGACCACGGGTTCGGGTGCCGGTTGGGCCAGCACGGCGACGGCGTCCAGCAGCGGACGCACGCGCGCCGGCAACAGCGCCACCCGCCCCAGGACGTGGTCCCGCACCCCGCCCGGGACCGACAACGTCGCCAGGGTGCGGCGGGACCACCCCTGCCCGCGCCGCGGGATCGCGCCCCGCGCGCGCAGCAGGGAGACCACCTCCTCGACGGCGAACGGCAGCCCACCGGTCCGTTCGTGCAGGTACGCCTCGACGTCGGTGGGCACCCGCGGCAGCCCCGCCACCGCCGCCGCGAGCTGCCCGGTCTCCGGCGCGGTCAGCGGCCGGAGCTCCACGTGAACGACCGGCACCCCGGCCGGCAGCCGGGCCGCCACCGTCCGGACCTCGGGCGGGATCTCCTCACCGCGGAAGGTGAGGATCCACGACACGGTGTCGACCGGGTCGACCAGCGCGTACCGCAGGAAGTCGACGGTGTGCTCGTCGGACCAGTGGAGGTCCTCCAGCACGACCGTCACCGGTCCCGCGGCGGCGAGCAGCTCCCGCAGCCCGCGGAACACCCGGTGACGTTCCGCGGCCCGGTCGCTCAACGGCGCCGGTACCGGCGGCAGCACGTCGGCCAGCTCGGGCAGCAGCGGCCGGAGCACGCCGGCCACCGGAGACAGCCGGGACAGACCGGTCGGGGGCAGAGTGCGCACCGCCTCCAGCACCGGACCGAGCGGGAACGGCTCCCGGATCGGGCGACAGGCGCCGACCAGGAACCGGTGACCGGTCAGGTCGGGGTGGCGCCGGACCTCGGTCACCAGACGGGTCTTGCCGATGCCGGACTCACCCTCCAGCACGACCACCGCCGGCGGGGAGCCGACGGCAGCCACCACCGCGGACATCTCCGCCGCGCGGCCGACGAACCGCGGCGACACCGCGCGGCTGGTGTGGATGCCGTCGGTGCCGGCACCGGCGGCACGCCGACCGGCCGGGATCACCCGCGGCGTCACCTCGTGCGGCTCGGGACGGTCCAGGCGCTGCTCGACTGGTGTCATCTCCGACCCGCCCGCCCTGTGGGTGCCGTTGTCGGAGGACGCTACCGGCGCCACTGCGGCGGGTCAACGCCGCGATCACGGACAGGTCACATTCACCGGACCGGATCCGGCCAGCCGCCACGAGGACGGCGGCGGCGGTGCGGAACGGCTCAGTGCGACGCGTCGGCCTGCCCGTCCGCGACCTCGTCCGCGACCCAGCGCAGGTACGTCTCGCTGCCCGCGGTCACCGGCAGGCAGAGGATCTCGGGCACCTCGTAGGTGTGCGCCTCGCGCAGGTGCCGCTCCAGCGCCGGGTACGCCGCGGCGGTGGTCTTGAAGATCACCTGCCACTCCTCGCCGGTGGTGAGCTCCCCCTGCCACCAGTAGTGGCTGGTGACCGGCCCGAGCACCTGGGCGCAGGCGGCCAGCCGGGCGCGCACCGCGCCGGCGGCCAGCGCGTCGGCCGCCTGACGGGAGTCGGTCGTGGTCACCACCTGGCAGAAGCGCTCGTCGCTCACCCGGCCGAGTCTAGGCGACTTACCGGTGTCGACTGTCGCCTCCGTCACAGGTCCATCGTCCCGAAAGCGCAGGCCATGGTCCCACCGCGGATGCACCCAAGGCCTCTACTGCGACCGGTTCCACGAGGCGAGAGTGGAGACGTAGAGAACATCGATCAAGGAGGCGGCGATGAGGCAGCGGCTACGGACACTGGGTCTCGTCCTCGCGCTGATCGGAGTGGGGTTCGTGGTCGGCGGCGGTGTCGCCTTCGCCAAGACCCAGGAGGGGTACCACTCCCTCCAGTCGCTCAGCGAGGCGCAGAACGTGACCCTCACCTACAACGAGAACGGTGAGCTGGTCGACCGGGGGAGCACCGAACAGGCCCAGGAGATTCTGCGGCTGCTGCGGGAGGACTGGGGTTACCCGGTCGTCGAGTCCGACCTCGACCCCGAGGACCCCCTGGTCAACACGGCGACCGAGTACATGTACCAGATGGCGACCATCGCCTACCACGTGCTCCACGGCAGCCACACCGTGGTGCTCGAGGAACGGGTCGAGTACAGGGGCGAGGTGTTCGAACCGGGCGTCTACCAGGTCGACGTCGACGGCCGGTACTGGACCGACTTCGACCGCCAGCACCCGCTGGAGGGCCCGGCCCGGGAGATGGCCTGGAGTCCCACCGTCCACGGCCTGTTCGGTGAGCTCGGGGTGGGCGCGGTCACCCACAACATGCTCCAGCTGGGTCTGGGACTGGCCGCCCTGCTCGCCGGGCTGGGGCTGGCCCTGATGGTCGCCGGCGCCGGGATGGTCTGGGTCTCCCGGGCTCCGATGCCGCTGCTCGCCGAGGAGCGTCGGCTCGTCGCCGCACCGGCCGAACCGGCCCTCAAGGAACAGGTGACCGTGTAACACCCCTCCGACGGACCGGTCACCGAAGCCGGGGCCCTCGACCGAGGGCCCCGGCGCCGTGTCGTCATCACGCGCCCGGTCGGCGGGGCGGACAGGTCACAGGTTGGCGATGTCGGCCTGCTTGGCGCGGACCGCCTCGGCGGCCTCCTTCAGCGCGGCGAGTTCCTGCTCGGTCAGCTCGGTCTCGATCACCCGCCGTACCCCGCCGGCGCCGAGCTCCGCCTCCACGCCCAGGTAGACGCCGCTGATGCCGTACTGCCCGTCCACCCACGCGCACACCGGCATGACCGCGCCGCTGTCCTCGGCCACCGCGCGGGCCATCCGGGCCGCGGCCGCGGACGGGGCGAAGTACGCCGACCCGGTCTTCAGCAGCGCCACGATCTCGGCGCCGCCGTTGCGGGTCCGCTCCACCAGCTCCTGGATCCGCTCGGCCGGCAGCAGCTGGGTCAGCGGGGTGCCGTTGACCGTGCAGCGCGACGGCACCGGCACCATGGTGTCGCCGTGGGAGCCCAGCGTCAGGGTGCGCACCGCGGACACCGGGACCGCCAGCGCCTCGGCGACGTTGTGGGTGAACCGGGCGGTGTCGAGCACCCCGGCCTGCCCCATGACCCGCTCCTTGGGGAACCCGGTGACCTTCTGGGCCAGCGCGGTCATCTCGTCCAGCGGGTTGGAGACCACGATCACCACCGCGTTCGGCGCGTGCCGGGCCACGTTCTCCGACACCTGCCGGACGATCTTGGCGTTGACCTCCAGCAGGTCCATCCGGCTCATCCCCGGCTTGCGGGGCAGGCCGGCGGTGATGATGACCACGTCGGAGTCGGCGATGGCCTCGTAGCCCTCCCCCGCCGGTCCGGTGGTCACGCCGACCACCTTGGTCTCGAACCCTTCGATCGGCCGCGACTGGTTGATGTCGAGCGCCAGGCCCTCCGGCTTGCCTTCGACGATGTCGGTCAACACGACCGTGCCGAAGACGTTGTACTCGGCCAGCCGCTGCGCGGTGGTCGAGCCGTAGAAGCCGGCACCGATTACCGTCACCTTCTTCCCGGTTCCCATGCTCCGCACCCTAGTGCGGACCGGGCGCCGGTGGGTCACCGGGGGCGGTCGACGCTCACTGATTCACTTCCCGGCCGCCTGCTCGGCCGCCTCGACGACGTTGGCGAGCAGCATCGCCCGGGTCATCGGCCCGACCCCGCCCGGCACCGGCGCCAGGTACCCGGCGACCTCCGCCACCGCGGGGTCCACGTCCCCGGCGAGCTTGGCCTTGCCGGACGGCGTGGTGCCCACCCGGGTGATGCCGACGTCGACGACCACCGCACCGGGCCGCACCATGTCCGGCGTCACCAGGCCGGGCCGGCCGGCCGCGGCGACCACGATGTCGGCCCGCCGGGTGTGGGCGGCCAGGTCCCGGGTGCCGGTGTGGCACAGGGTCACGGTGGCGTTCTCGCTGCGACGGGTGAGCAGCAGCCCCAGCGGGCGGCCGACGGTCACGCCGCGACCGATGACGACGACCTCCGCCCCCGCCAGTGGGACGTCGTACCGGCGGAGCAGCTCGACGATCCCGCGCGGCGTGCACGGCAGCGGTGCGGGTACGCCGAGCACCAGCCGGCCGAGGTTGACCGGGTGCAGCCCGTCGGCGTCCTTGGCCGGGTCGACGGCGGC
>CAZSNW010000185.1:0-5522 GCA_964608245.1 uncultured Micromonosporaceae bacterium | reverse complement strand
CAGGCACGACGACTTCTTCGCCATCGGCGGCCACTCGTTCGCCGCCACCCGCGCCGTCGGCTGGCTCCGCGAACACCTCGGCCGGGACGTGCCGCTGCGGCTGCTGTTCGAACACCCCGTCCTGGCCGACCTCGCCACCGCACTCGAGCGCACCGGCGACACCGGCGGTGCGGTGCCGGCGGGCCCCATCCCGGCGCGGGACCCGTCGGCGCCGATCGCCATCACCTCCGCCCAGCAGCGCCTGTGGTTCCTCACCCAACTGGAGCCGGAGAATCCGGCGTACCACGTGCCGCTGCTGCTGGGCCTGCACGGTGAGCTGGACACGGACGCCCTGGCCGGTGCGGTGACCGACCTCGTCACCCGCCACGAGATCCTCCGCACCGTCGTCGTGGACGACCTCGACGGCGACCTGACCGGGAAGGTCCTCCCGCCGGACACGGTCACCATGGCCGTCGTCGACACCACCGAGGCGGAGCTGCCGGCCCTGGCCCGGCAGGCGGCCACCCGTCCGTTCCGGCTGGACACCGACCCGCCGACCCGGGTGACCCTCTACCGGCTCGGCGACAAGCGGTACGCGCTGGGCATCGTCTTCCACCACATCGCCGTCGACGCCTGGTCGGTGGGTCTCGTGGTGGAGGACCTCGCCGCCTGCTACCGCGCGCGCCTGCACGGCACCCCGCCGCCGCCGGCGCCGCGGCTCCAGTACGCCGACTACGCCGCCTGGCTGCAGGGGGACGGTCCGACGGCCGCGGCCGCGCAGGCCGTCGAGTGGTGGGCCCGTCACCTGGCGGGGGCGCCGCCGGTCCTCCGGCTGCCCACCGACCGGCCGCGTCCCCCGGTGGCCACCCCCAGCGGCGCGTCGGTCCCGGTGGAGATTCCGTCGGCGGAGGCGGCCCGACTGCGGCGCGTGGCGACCGCCCACCAGGCCACGCCGTTCATGGTGCTGCTGGCGGCCTGGCAGGTGGTGCTCGGACGCCTGGCCGGCACCGAGGACGTGGTGGTCGGGGTCCCCCACTCCGGCCGACACCACCCCGACACCGAGCAGATGGTCGGCTGCTTCATCAACACCCTGGCGATGCGCACCGACCTCTCCGGCGACCCGACGGTCAGGCAGCTCCTGGACCGGGTCCGCACCCACACCCTGGAGGCGTTCGCCCACGCGCACGCCCCGTTCGAACAGGTCGTCGACCGGATCAAGCCGCCGCGCGACCCCTCCACCACCCCGGTGTTCCAGGTGATGCTCAACGTCCTGGAGGACCGCCACGGAGCACCGCCGTTTGCAGGCTGCGAGGTGGAGATCCTGGAACGGCCGCAGACCGCGAGCACCTTCGACCTCAACCTCGGCCTGGTCACCACCTTTGACGGCGGGTACCGGGGCACGCTGGCGTACCGGCCCGATCTGTTCGACGAGGACACGGTGCGCGGATGGCGGGACCGGTTCCTCGCGGTGCTCGCGGCGATGCTCGCCGACCAGGAGCAACCGGTGAGCAGCCTCCCGACCCACGGGACCGGTGGTGCCCCCGGCCAGATCGCGGGGTGAGCGGCCAGGGGTGTCCGGACGGTAGGGTCGCGGCATGACCGAGTTCGAGATCGCGGAAGCAGCGATCCAGGCCGCCCTGGACGCCGGCGCGCGGTACGCCGACGTGCGGGTGATGCACCGGCGCAACGAGTCGATGACCGCCCGCAACGGCGACATCGACCGCGTGTCCCAGGAGGAGGACGCGGGGCTGGGTGTCCGCGCGTTGGTCGGCTCCTCGTGGGGGTTCTTCGCCACTCCCGACCTGTCCGAGGCGGCGGCGCGGGAGGCCGGCCGGCGGGCGACCGCCATCGCGCAGGCCAGCGCCGCGGTGCCCGGGCCGGCGGTGGACCTGGTCCCGGTGGAGGCGACCGTCGCCTCCTGGGCGTCACCGTGCGAGGTGGACCCGCTGTCGGTGTCCCAGGCGGCCAAGGGTGACCTGCTGGTCCAGGCCACCCGCCTGATGCGGGAGCACGGCGCCGACCATGCCGAGGCGGTGTACCAGATCTGGGACACCCGCAAGTGGTTCGTCTCCAGCGAGGGCCACCGGATCGACCAGCACATCCGGGAGTGCGGCGCCGGGATCGAGGCGCACGCCATCGGCGAGCACGAGACGCAGCGCCGCTCGTACCCGTCGTGGCGCGGCCAGTACGGCACCCGCGGCTGGGAACTCGTGGCCGAGCTGGACCTGCTCGGCAACGCCCCCCGGATCGCCGAGGAGGCGCGGGCGCTGCTGTCGGCGCCCCAGTGCCCGGAGACGGTCACCGACCTGATCCTCGGCTCCGAGCAGCTGGCGCTGCAGATCCACGAGTCGGTGGGGCACGCGATCGAACTGGACCGGATCCTCGGCTGGGAGGCGGCGTTCGCCGGCACCTCCTGGCTGGACCTGAGCAAGCTGGGCGAGCTCACCTACGGGTCGGAGCTGATGAACATCACGATCGACCCGACCATCCCGGGCGCGCTGGGCTCGTTCGGCTACGACGACGAGGGCACCCCGGCGCAGCGCCGGTACGCGGTCAAGGAGGGCCGGTGGGTCGGGGTGCTCGCCGGGCGCGACTCGGCCGCGGTGGCCGGCCTGGACTACGCCGGCGCGGTACGCGCCGACGGGTGGGCCCGGCTGCCGATGGTCCGGATGACCAATGTCGGTCTGGAGCCGGGGCCGCACACCCTGGAGGAGATCATCGCGGCCACCGACGACGGGATCATGATGGAGACCAACCGCTCCTGGTCCATCGACGACCGTCGGCTGAACTTCCAGTTCGGCTGCGAGATCGCGTGGGAGATCAAGAACGGGAAGAAGGGGCGGATGCTCCGCAACCCCACCTACACCGGTATCGGACCGATTTTCTGGAGATCGATGGACATGCTCTCCTCCGAGATCGTGGCGTGGGGCACGCCGAACTGCGGCAAGGGCCAGCCCGGCCAGATCGGCCACACCGGCCACCCGGCCGCCCCGGCCCGGTTCCGCAACGTCCGGGTGGGGGTGCGGGGATGACCGCGCAGCTCGATCTGGCCACGCAGGTGCTCGACCTGGTCCGCGCCGAGGTCGGCGCGGCCGCGGAGGCGGAGGTCACCGTCCGCCGGGTCGATTCGGCCCTGACCCGGTTCGCCAACTCCTTCATCCACCAGAACGTCGCCGACGACACCACCACGGTCACGCTGCGGCTGCACGTCGACGGCCGGACCGCGAGCGCGTCCACCACGCTCACCTCCACCGACGGGCTGCGCGACCTGGTCGCGCGTACCGTGTCGGCGGCCCGGCTGTCCCCGGAGGACCCGCACTGGCCCGGACTGACCCCGGCCACCCCGCTGGCCGGTGAGGGCAACGTCGACGAGGCGACCGCCGCCGCCACGCCGGCGGAGCGGGCGCAGCGGGTGCGGGCGTTCGTGGACGCCGCCGGCGGACTGGAGACCGCCGGCTACTGCCGCACCAGCAGCTGGCGGGTCGCGTTCGCCAACAGCGCGGGCCAGGCGGTCACCACCGCCACCACCGAGGCGGCCATGGACGGCATCGTCCGCCACGACGGCGCCGACGGGGTGGCCCGGCAGGCCTCGGTACGCCTGGCCGACCTGGACGGCGCGACGCTGGGTGCGCGGGCGGCGGCCAAGGCACGGGCCGCGGCCGACCCGGTGGAGCTGCCGCCGGGCCGCTACGAGGTGGTGCTGGAGCCGAACGCGGTCGCCGACCTGCTGACCAACCTCTCCTTCTACGGGTTCAACGGCCGGATCGTCGCCGAGCGGCGGTCGTTCGTCGAACTGGGCGCCGCCCAGATGGACCCGTCGGTGACGATCGTCGACGACCCGTTCGCCCCGGGCCGCCCCGGGCTCGCGTTCGACCTGGAGGGTACGCCGCGGCAGCGGCTGGTCCTGGTCGACGCCGGCACGACGGTGGCGGTGGCGCACGACCGGCGGACGGCGGCGCAGATGGGTGGCGGTACGACCTCGACCGGGCACGCGGTGGACTTCCGGGGCGGCGGCCCGTTGGCGCTCAACCTGGGGATGCTGCCGTCCGGCGGGGCGGCGGGCGCCGACGCCCCGGAGCTGGTGGACCCGGCCGCCGCGGCCCTGATCGCCGGGGTCGGGCGGGGCCTGCTGGTCTCCGACCTGTGGTACACCCGGGTGCTCGACCCCAAGACGCTGGTGGTCACCGGGCTCACCCGCAACGGCGTGTGGCTGGTCGAGGACGGACAGATCGTCGGACCGGTGCGCAACCTCCGGTTCACCCAGTCCTACCCGCAGGCGCTCGGGCCCGGCGCGGTGCGGGCGGTGGGGCCGGTCGCCAGCCTCGTCCCTACCGGGTGGGGGGTGATGTGGTGGAGCGCCCCGGCGCTTCACCTGGCCTCGTGGAACTTCACCGGAGGCGCCTCCGGCTGAGCCTATGGTGGCGTGGGGGGGCGCCCCGCACCCCCCCCCCCCCCCCCCCGCGTGCCCCCGCGCCGCGGGTTGTCACACCCCGGCCCCCCCCCTGCGCCCCCCCCACCGCCGCCGTCGTCCGCCCGCGCGTCGGGTTCTCGCACCCGGGCACCCCTCGTGCGGGCCGGGGCACGCTGCGGCGTAAGGTCACCAGCGAACCCGGACGCCCGTCACGTGTCCGGGCTTGCTCGACCGCGCGAGGGAGCATCAGATGACGACGACGCCGACGGTCGCAACGAAGCCGCGCGCCGCCATTTCGGCGCGCACCCTGCGCACGGACCGGTGGTGGCTGCCGCCGGCAGCGGTCGCGGTGGGACTCACCGCCTGGCTGGCCTACGGGGTCGTGCGGGTGTTCGCGCAGACCAACTACTACGTGCCGGAGTTCAACTACCTCACCCCGTTCTACTCCCCCTGTGTCTCAACCGGGTGCGTCCCGGATGCCGCCCACTTCGGGCGGTTCCTGCCCGACCACCCACTGATCCCGTACGCGGCGCTCAGCCTGCCGTTCCTGCTGCTGTTCCGGCTGACCTGCTACTACTACCGCAAGGCCTACTACCGCAGCTTCTGGCTGTCGCCGCCGGCCTGCGCGGTGCCGGACGGTCACCGCCGCTACACCGGCGAGACCCGCTTCCCGCTGATCCTGCAGAACGTCCACCGCTACACCTTCTACCTGGCGTTCCTCATCACGCTGATCAACACGTACGACGCGGTGCTGGCGTTCTTCGGCGAGAAGGGCTTCGGCATCGGCCTCGGCAACGTCATCCTGCTGGGCAACGTGTCCTTCCTGTGGCTGTACACGCTGTCGTGCCACTCCTGCCGCCACGTCACCGGCGGGCGGCTGAAGCACTTCTCGCGGCACCCGCTGCGCTACCGGTGGTGGACCTTCGTCTCCAAGATCAACACCCGCCACATGCAGTTCGCGTGGATCACCCTGGCGACCCTCGTGATCACCGACGCGTACATCATGGCGGTCTCCGCCGGCTGGATCACCGACCTGCGGTTCTTCAACTAGGGGCCCGACAGACATGGCGAACGAGACACGCAAGTTCAGCTACGACGTGGTGGTGATCGGCGCCGGTGGCGACGGACTGCG
>CAZSNW010000184.1:0-5529 GCA_964608245.1 uncultured Micromonosporaceae bacterium | reverse complement strand
ACCCAGCGGCCGGACCTGGCGGCGGTGGCGCTGCCCCAGGTCGGCGTGCTGGACATGCTCCGCTTCCACCGGTTCACGATCGGGCACGCGTGGATCCCCGACTACGGCGACCCGGAGCGGCCGGAGGACTTCGCGTTCCTGCGCGCGTACTCGCCGCTGCACAACGTCAGGGAGGGCACCCGCTACCCGGCCACCCTGGTGCTCACCGGCGACCACGACGACCGGGTGGTGCCCGCGCACAGCTACAAGTTCACCGCCGCGCTGCAGCACGCGCACGCCGGCACCACGCCGGTGCTGGCGCGGATCGAGACCGCCACCGGCCACGGGCCGGGCAAGCCGCGGCGGATGCTCGCCGCCGAGTGCACCGACATGCTGGCCTTCGCCGCCGAGCACACCGGCCTGGTGCCCGGCGTCCACTGACCACCGCAGGGCGCGGGCGGTCCGGCCGGTCAGGCGGCGGCCGGCCGCGCCCGGCGGAACAGCGGGATGAAGTAGTGCGCGAGCGGGCCGATCGCCACCGCGTACAGCACGGTGCCCACGCCCACGGTGCCGCCGAGCAGGAAGCCCAGCACGAGCACCGTCACCTCGACGATCGTGCGGGCCAGCCGGATGGACAGGCCGCGGGCGGCGAGCCCGGTCATCAGGCCGTCGCGGGCGCCCGGCCCGAAGTCGGCACCCACGTACATGCCGGTGGCGACCCCGTTGAGCACCACCCCGGAGACCAGCAGCAGCCACCGCAGCGCGAGGTGGTCGGGGGCCGGGAGCACCGCCAGGGTGGCGTCCACGGCCAGGCCGATGACCACCACGTTGCTCACCGTGCCGAGTCCCGGCTTCTGCTTCAGCGGGATCCACAGCAGCAGCACCACGACCGACAGGCCGATGACCACCCACCCGATGGGCAGGCCGAGCCGGTCGGCCAGGCCCTCGTGCAGCACGTCCCAGGGGCCGAGGCCCAGGTTGGAGCGCAGCATCAGCGCGATGCTGACGCCGTAGAGCACCAGGCCGACGTAGAGGTACACGAGTCGGACGAGCAGGGTCCGGGCACGACCGGGGGGCACACCGGCACTGTAGGGGCAGGCCCCGGCCGCGGCCCGGGCCCGTCCGGTCGAACGTGACCGGGGCCTCGCCGGTCAGGCGGGCGGTGTCACGGTCAGGTGGACCGTGACCACGTCGCCCTCGGCGAGCCCTTCGGCGCGGCGGACCGCAGCCTTGACCGGTACCAGGTAGCCGCCGTCCTTGGGGAACAGCGAGGTGGCGAACCGGGTGGCGCCGATCCGGGCGGTCACCGGGATGACACCCCACCCGTAGGTGACGTGCCGGGAGATCTCCGCCAACGCAGCCGCCTGGTCGGGTGGGACCGGGACGAAGTACCAGGGCGCGGGTCCGCGCCAGTACACGATCTCGCCGCGGACCTCGAGCATCACCGTGTCAGCGTACGCGCCGGGTCCGACACTCCGCACCGTCAGCGACGGCGGCGTACCCGTGGCCGGTTCAGTCGCGGCCGGGGTGTCGCACCAGCGACGGCCCGCGGCGCCGCCGCAGCGACCGGGACACCTCCTCGGCCGCCCGCATCACCCGCAGCACGTTGCCGCCGGCGAGCTTGACCAGGTCCGCCTCGGACCAGCCACGGTCGGCCAGCGCCGCGAACAGCCGGGGGTAGCAGGAGACGTCCTCCAGCCCGACCGGGGTGTAGGTGGTGCCGTCGAAGTCGCCGCCGAGCCCCACGTGGTCGACCCCCGCCACGCTCCGCACGTGCTCGACGTGGGCGACCACGTCATCGAGGGTGGCCTGCGGCCGGGGGTGGTCCTGCTCGTACCCGTCGAGGAACCGGGTGAAGCGCGGGAGGTCCCGCGGGTCGACCCCGTCGGCGCGGGCCGCCTCCGCCGCCTCCGTCCGCCACCGCGCGCACGCGGCGGAGACGAAGGCCGGCACGAACGTCACCATGCACACGCCGCCGTTGTCACGCAGCGCCGCCAGCACGTCGTCGGGAACGTTGCGCGGCACGTCGCACACCGCCCGGGCCGAGGAGTGGGAGAAGATCACCGGTGCCTCGCTGACCCGCAGCGCCGCGCGCATGGTGTCGGCGGAGACGTGGGAGAGGTCCACCAGCATGCCCAGCCGGTTCATCTCCCGGACCACCTCCTCGCCGAACGGGGTCAGCCCGCGGACGTTCGGCTCGTCGGTCGCGGCGTCGGCCCACGGCACGTTGTGGTTGTGGGTGAGGGTCAGGTAGCGCACCCCGAGCGCGTACAGCGCCCGCAGCGCCCCGAGCGAGCAGTCGATGGAGTGGCCGCCCTCGGCGCCGAGCAGCGAGGCGATGCGGCCGGAGGCGAACACCTCCTCCACCTCGTCGGCGGTCCGCGCCAGCGCGAACGTCTCCGGGTACCGCGCGACCATGGTGATGACCGCGTCGATCTGCTCCAGGGTCGCCGAGACGGCGCGGTCGCCGGCGAGGATGCTCGGCACGTACACCGACCAGAACTGCCCGCCGACCCTCCCGGCGCGGAGCCTCGGGATGTCGGTCTGCAGGCTCGGCTGGGGTTGTGCGATGTCCAGCCGGTCGAAGTCGTACCCGACCTGTTCGCGCATCGTCCACGCCAGGTCGTTGTGGCCGTCGATCAGCGGGTGGGTCTCCAGCAGCGCCCGCACCCGCGCCAGGCTCGTGCCGGTCTCACCGGCCAGCTCCGGGCCGCCCTCCGCCGTCACCGCACCGTCTCGCATCCGTCCATGATGCCCGAACCGCCGTCGTCTGTCCGGAACGGGTCGCGGCGGTCCGGGACCGGCACCGATGTCGGTCCGGGCGGTACGGTGGGCAGACCGTGAGCGAGGCGGGTGGCACGGACGCGACGATCAGGGAGCGGGCATGAACGGGGAACACCCGGTCGGGGCGTTGGACGGCATCCGGGTCATCGACCTGTCCCGGCACGCGCCGGGGCCGTACTGTTCGATGCTGCTGGCCGACTTCGGGGCGGACGTCATCCTCGTGGAGCCGCCGGGTGGGTCGACCCGCGGTGGAAAGGCCGGCTCCTCCTGGGAGCTCTCCCACTGGGAGCTGGAGCGCGACCCCGCGGCCAAACGGATGGCGGGTCTGCGCCGCAACAAGCGCAGCATCGTGCTGGACCTGAAGTCGGAGGCCGACCGGGCGCTCATCCACCGGATGATCGCCGACGCCGACGTGCTGCTGGAGGGGTTCCGCCCCGGGGTGGCCGACCGGCTCGGGGTGGGGTGGGAGACCTGCCACGAACTCAACCCGCGCCTGGTCTACTGCTCGCTCACCGGCGCCGGCCAGGACGGTCCGGGCGCGCAGGCCGCCGGCCACGACATCAACTACCTGGCGCAGACCGGCGTCCTGGAGCTGGTGGCCGACGCCACCGGCCGGCCGGTCATCCCGGTCAACCTGCTCGCCGACTTCGCCGGCGGCGGGCTCATGGCCGCGTACGCGATCATGGTGGCGCTGTTCCACCGGGAGCGCACCGGCCGCGGCCAGCGGATCGACCTGGCCATGGTCGACGGCGTCTTCTCGCTGCTCACCCAGGCGGCCAGCTTCCACTTCGCCCGCGGCGCGGACCTGCGCGCCGGCCGGTTCTTCCTGTCCGGGCAGCTGCCGCAGTACGACGTCTACCGGTGCGCCGACGGCCGGTGGGTGGCGGTCGGTGCGCTGGAGCCGTGGTTCTACGACGCGCTGATGCGCCGCACCGGCCGGCCGGATCTCGTCGGCACGTACCGCGATCCGGCGGCGGCCGCCACCGTCCGGGAGCACCTGACCGCCTGGTTCGGTGCGCGTACCGGCCACACGGCGGTCGCGGAGCTGGGTGACGAGGACGTCTGCGTCACCCTCGTGCACACCTTCGAGGAGGCGGTACGCCTGGCCGAGCAGCGCGGCATGGTGGTCCGCCGCGGCGACGCGACGATGATGGGCATCGCACCCCGGCTGTCGGAGACCCCCGGTCGCATCTACGCCGATCCGCCCGGCATCGGCGAGCACAGCGACGAGATCCGCGCCCGGTGGTCCTGACCCGATCGGCCGGCCGGCTACGGTCGGCCGTCGGCCACGCACCGGTGTCGGACACGGTCAGGAGATTCATCCATTCTCGACAGAGAACGTCCTCGCGGCGTCTCCCGGCTTGCCGTCGCGGCGCAACCCGCCCAGCAGGACGTCGACGAACTCGTCGGCGACCTCCTCGGCGGTCAGCGGTCCACCGGGGCGCAGCCACAGGTAGGCGTAGTTGAACATGCCCAGAAGTCCCTTGACCAGCAGTGCCGAGGCCGTCCGGAACGTGCCCTCAGCCTCCCCGTCGCTGAGCACCTTCAGCCAGTAGGACTCGAACCGGTCCCGCGCCTCGACGATCTCGGCGCGGCGGGGGCCGACGATCGACCCGAACTCCCGGAAGAAGACCGTCCACTCCGCCTGGTGGTCGCTGATGTTGCGCATCAGTGACCGGGCCAGCAACCGCAGCCGCTCGGCGGCGGGCAGGTCGAGCGCGACGATCTCCGCCGCCCGGGTGTTGAGCCGCTCCACCTGCGCCTTGCTGATCTCGTAGAGGAGGGTCTCCTTGCTGTCGATGTAGTAGTAGAGCGAGCCCCGGCTGAGCTGGGCGGCGGCACACAGTTCGGCGATGCCGGTGGCGTGGTAGCCGTTGCGTGCGAACAGCTCGGCGGCGACGTGGATCAGCCGCTGCCAGGTCACGTCGGCCTGGCGGGACGGGGTGCCGGCTGCGCGTACCTGTCCGGTGTCCGACCGGCGGCCGCGACTGCTGGTCCTCATCGGATCTTCATCCACGATGCGGCGCTGGATTCGGTACAGCATGTGACCGGCCGGCTGGACAGGGCCGGAGATGGGCACACGTCAGCTCACTCCTCTGCAAGAGGCAGGTACGGCTATGAATCCTACGCGTGGCCGTATCGCCCGGCCAGGCAGGTTGCGAGCACGGGTGTACGCCGTGGTGCTGGATTCTCGCACGGTGGAACCACCCACCGGTTCGTGCTTCCGTCCATTAGCGATAGTGCACTGACGACCACGGCGGCGGCGGTCGCGCGACCGCCGTAGCGGAGGTCGGGCGGCCCGCCGCCGGCCACCGACGCGTGACACTCCGGGCGTACCACCCCCCGCCGGCGGCGGCGCCCCGCCGCCGGCCCCGCGACCCGGTCGACGTCCCGGGATCCGGCAGGGCCTCGGGTGGTCCCCGGCACGGCGCCGGCCCCGACTGCTGGAACGGTCGTTCGGTCGGGCGACGGACCGGTGCGTGTTACGGTCGCCACGTGGAGCGGCTGGACCGATGTGACGACGCGGTACGTGCCTGGATCGCCGAGGCGGTGGCCAAGGTCGAGGCCGACGCCAACCGCTCGGCCGACACCCACCTGTTGACCTTCCCGCTGCCGCCGGAGTGGGGCATCGACCTCTACCTCAAGGACGAGTCGGTGCACCCGACCGGCTCGCTCAAGCACCGGCTGGCGCGGTCGCTGTTCCTGTTCGGGCTGTGCAACGGCTGGATCGGCCCGGACACCACGATCGTGGAAGCCTCCTCCGGC
>CAZSNW010000183.1:0-5571 GCA_964608245.1 uncultured Micromonosporaceae bacterium | reverse complement strand
GACCTGGTGTGGGGTGCCGAGCCCAACCGGTTCGTGGTCGAGGAGCTGACCGGAGTGCGGCCCGGCCGCGCGCTCGACCTCGGCGCCGGTGAGGGCCGCAACGCGGTGTGGCTGGCGAGCCTCGGCTGGCGGGTGACCGCTGTGGACTTCTCCGAGGTGGGTGTCGAGCGGGGGCGGCGGCTGGCCGCCGAGCGGGGCGTGGAGGTCGAGTGGGTGGTCGCCGACGTGCGCGACTGGCAGCCGGAGCCGGGCGCGTTCGACCTGGTGCTCCTCGCGTACCTGCACCTGCCGCCCGCCGACCTGGCCACGGCGCTGGGCCGCGCCGCCGAGGCGGTGGCCCGCGGCGGCCGGGTGCTCGTGATCGGCCACGACCGGGACAACCTGGACCGTGGTACGGGCGGGCCGCAGGACCCGGAGGTCCTCTACACCACCGACACGATCCTCGCCGCCTTCCCGGGCTTCACGGTACGCCGCGCCGGTCAGGTGACGCGCACCGTGACGACCGGGGACGGTGGCGACGCGGTCGCCGTGGACACCCTGGTGACCGTGATCCGGCCGTGACCGGTGACGGCGGTCCGGGGCCGGACCCGGCGTGGCCGCCCGGCCGGGCCGTCGCGGCGGTCCGGTGGGTGACCGGTCGACCGGTGACGCGGTCGGCCGGCGGCGCGCCCACCCCGGCGCGCCGCCGGCCACGCACGGTGGCGCGGGTACGCCGGTGAGCCGCTAGAGCCCGATCGAGACCAGGAACACCAGCACCAGGGTGGCCGCGGCGAGCAGGCCGTGGAGGTAGACCACCGCCACCGGGAACCGCGACTCGGCCGTCTGCTCCCGACGGCTGCCCAACCAGCGGCCGAACATGGTGAAGCCGAGCAGTGCCACCAGCAGGAGCAGCGCGAACGCGATCCACCGCAGCGCGGTAGCGTCCGTCGCCAGGTAGATGATCCAGATCACGAGGCCGGTCACGGCAAGCCCGAAGTGACTGAAGACCAGACCGGGCGTGATCCGGCTGCGCCCCTCGGGCCGGTGGCCGCCACGGGCGAGCCACGTGCCGAGCATGATGAACCCGCCGGTGGCGGTGAGGAGCCAGGTGACGAGGGCGGCGACTGCCATCTCACACTCCTTCGGATCGCGAGGGGACCGGCCCCTCAGTCGGCGACAGGTGATCCCGTCCGGTGCGGACGGTCGTCTGACGGCCGGGGGTGCAGCGGGCGGTAGCCCTCCGCCTGGGTCGCCTCGTCGACCACGCGTACGCCGTAGCGGTAGGCGAGCGTGCCGCCCAGGTAGCCGACGGCCACCAGGACGGCGAGGCTGACCAGGGAGAGGATCAGCGGCGGCAGGGGCACGGGGGCGGTGAGGTCCAGGCGCAACAGGAAGCTCACCGCGAAGAGCGCGGTGACGGTCAGCGCCAGTGACATGTGGAGCAGCGCGGTCCGGAACACCCGGGTGCCGGGCGGCAGCCTGAACAGGTCGATGAACCCGGCGCCGGCTGCGACCACGGCGCCGACCACCCCGATCGCCAGCAGCCAGCGCGCACCCTCGGCCAGCGGCTCGGGTGTGGACACGACGTGGGACGCGATGTCGAAGACGCTGGCGGCGACCCACGACCCGATCGGGACCGCCACCAACGGCCCGTGGACGGGGTGTCCGTAGCGGCCGGCGATGATGCCGGCGGGGTGTTTCGCCTCGGCCATGGCGTCGGCCGGGGCGCTCAGGTCGGTCTCCACCGCACCTCCCGTCGTCTTTTCACCAATGGACGTTGGTGATGAACGACATGCTGCCGTACCACGGGTCGAAAATCAACAACGAATATTGGTGTTATTCTGGGGCGGTGGGCGACCGCTGGCAGATGGTGGCGGCGCTCGTCGACCGGTCCCGGCGAGCGCTGTACACCTACGTCCGCCGGCAGCCCCATCCGGTCAGCCGCGAGGAGGCGGCCCGCGCGGAGCGGGTGTCCCGCAACCTGGCGGCGTTCCATCTCGACAAATTAGTTGAAGTCGGACTTCTCCGGGCGCGTTATGACACACCTGCCGACCGCCCACGGGGCCGGGGGCGGTTGCCGAAGCTCTACGAGCCCACCGACGAGGAACTCGACCTGTCCGTGCCCGAGCGGCGGTACCGGCTGGCCGCCGAGATCCTCGCCGGGGCCGCCGACGACGATCCCGGGCACGCCGAGCGCGTACGCCGCCACGCCGGCGCGTACGGCCGCCACCTCGGCGCGGAGCTACGGGCGGCCGGCACCACCGACCCGACCGAGGCGCTGGCCGGGCTCGGGTTCGAGCCCGAGCCGGCACCGGACGGGCGGGTGCTGCTCCGCAACTGCCCCTTCCACGCCCTGGCCAGCCGGCACACCGCGCTGGTGTGCGGCATGAACCACGCGTTCGTCACCGGGCTGCTCTCCGGCATGCAGGTGGACGGGACCCGGGCGGAGCTCGTGCCACGACCGCCGGCCTGCTGCGTGGAACTCACCCCGGAGCCGTGCAGCAGGCTCGCGCCGGAGCAGGGTGCGGAGGCGACCCCGGAGCACGGTGCGGAGGCGACCGTGGAGCACGACGCGGACCGGGGCTAGCCGCCCGCCCCGCTACCCGTGCGCGCTCCCGGCCTCGATGAGCACCGCGGTCGCCTTGACCACGGCGGTGGCCCGCACGCCCGGTCGCAGGTCGAGCTCCTCGGCCGCCTCCCGGGTCATGAGGGAGACCAGGCGGAACCGGCCGGCCGCCACCTCCACCCGCGCCACCAGGCCGTCCATCTGCACGTCGGTGACGATCCCGGGCAGCCGGTTGCGGGCCGACACCCGGCCGCTGCCGTCGGTGTCGACCTGCGCCCGGACGAAGGCGGCGAGCGCCTCGCCGTCCACCGCCAGCCGACCGCTGTCGTCGTGGGCCACCGGCAGGCGACCGGAGGCCACCCACCGGCGCACCGTGTCGTCGCTGACGCCCAGCAGCTCGGCGACCTCGCTGATGCGGTACTGCGGCACGGTCAGTCCGGCAGGTACGCGCCGCCGCGGCGGACACCCTCGGCGTGCTGCGGGTACGCGTCGTCACGCGGGTAGCCGACGTCCCGCGGGAACTGCTGGGTGGCGTCCCCCGGGTGGTACGCGCCGTCGGCCGGACCGGCCGGGTAGGCACCCTCGGCGGGGTAGGGCTCCCGGGCCGGGTACCCGGACTCCGGCGGCGGCGGGTAGGCCCCCTCGTACGAGGGGTACGGCCCGTGGTGGCCGGCCGCAGTCGGGTGACCGGCCGGTACCGGCACCGCCGGCCCGCCGGCCTGCGGCCCGGTGACCGGGTCGGGGTGGCCCTCCCCGCCGACGCCCCCGTCACCGTCCGCGCCGTCACCGGCTGCGTCGACCATCCCGCCGGGCGCCGCACCGTGGTCGGTGACCACGCCCGGCGGCGGACCGTCCACGGCCCGCGGGTCGGCCGGGGCGCCCTCGCCGTCCGGGGCGCGGCCGTCGTGCCCGCCGGCGGACTCCGGCGCGCTGTCCACGTCCCGCTGCCGGGGCACCACGATCGGGTACTCGGCGGTCTCCCCGCCGCCCTCGGCCACGGCGAGCACCGCCTGGGCGGCGAGGTCCGCCATCCGGCGGGTCTCCCGCTTCACCCGCTCCCGCACCGCCTTGGCGTACCGCTCGGCGGACTCCGCCTTGCGGCGGGCGGTCTCCAGCCGCTCCATCTGCGCGGCCAGGTCCTGCCGCACCTGCTCGAGCCGTTCCTGGAGTCCGGCGAACTCCCGTTCGGCGGTGGCGGTCTCCTGGCGTACCTGGGTGAGCCGCTGCTCGGCGCTGTCCAGTTCGGAGCGCAGTCCGGAGAGCACCTGCCGCCGTTCCTCGATCTCGCGCTCCACCTCGGCGCGCCGCTGGCTCAGCTCCTGGTGGGTCTGCTGCCGCAGCGCCTCCGCCTCCTGGCGCGCCTGTTCGTACACGGCCTCGCCGTCCGCGCGCATCCGCTCGGCGAACTGCCGGGCCTCGGTGATCTCCGCCTCGACAGCCGCCCGGCGCTCCTCGTCCTGCCGCTCCTGCTCGGCCCGGCGGGCGGCCAGCTCCTCCTCCAGCTCCTGGCGGGCGCGGGCGGCCTGCTCGCGGGCGTCCGCGAGCACCTGCTCGGCCTCCTCACGCACCTTGGCGGCCTGCCGCGCCGCCTCCGACGTGATCTCCCCGGCCTGCTTCTCGGCCAGGGCGATGATCTGGTCGACCGTCGGCCCGAGGTCCCTGAAGGACGCCCGGTCCACCTGCGGTGGACGCTGCCGGAGCTCGGTCAGCTCCGCCTGGATCTGGTGCAGCTGGCCGGTGAGTTCCCGGATGCGCCCCATGGCGCGCTCGCGTTCGGCCGCCAGCTTGGCGAACTGACGGTCGATCTGCTCGACGTACAGGTCGACCTGTCGTTTGTCGTAGCCGCGCAGCGCCATCTCGAACTGGGGCCGCGCCATCGCCTCCGTGCGTGGAGCGAACAGGTCCTCGCCAGTGGACATGGGATCCTCCGTACGGTCACCGGGCGGCCCGGGCGCCCGGCTCACGGTTGGCCGTGGCGTCACGTTACCCCCCGCCGCCCAACCGGCGCTGCCCTGGTTCGCGGTGGCGCCGTCAGTCCTCGGCGAGCAGCCGGATGAGCGCGTCGGCGGCCAGCAGGTAGCCGTGCGGGCCGAAGCCCGCGATCACCCCGGCCGCCAACGGCGACACCACGGACTGGTGGCGGAACGGCTCCCTGGCCCACACGTTGGTCAGGTGCACCTCCACCCACGGCGCCGGGTAGGCGGCGAGCGCGTCCCGCAGGCTCCAGCCGGCGATCATCAGCGCGGCCGGGTTGACGATGGCGCCGACGGTGTCGCGGTGCCGCCACAGCGCGCGGACCATCTCGCCCTCTCCGTCGTGCTGCTCGGCGCGCAGCCCGTACCCGGCCTCCGCCACCCGCTGCCGGACCATCTCCTCGATCTCCGGCAGCGTGGTACGCCCGTAGATCACGGGTTCGCGCTGGCCGAGGAAGCCCAGGTTGGGGCCGTTGAGCAGCAGCAGGTCGGCCATGTCACCTCCGCGGGTCGCCGGCCGGGCCGTCCGCCGCACCGTGCGTACGCGGCGGGCGGTGCGTGGTGCATCCTCCCACGCCCGGGTACGCGCGGACCGGCGGACCCGCACCGTGGCGTACAAACGACTCTTTATGCGTTAAAGTCCATGTAACGGATGTAACCGGGCACGACGGACGGGGGCCGAGATGTCGGTGTCGAAGCAGCAACGGCCGGCCGCACCCCGACCCCTGCACGCCCGACCGTGGCCGGTCCACCACCCTGTCAAGGGCTCGGCGCTGGCGAGGCTGCTGCGGCAGACCGACGCCAAGCAGATCGGCGTCATGTACGGGGTCGCCGCCTTCGTCTTCTTCTTCCTCGGCGGGGCGATGGCGCTGGTCATGCGCGCCGAGCTGGCCCGCCCGGGGATGCAGTTCCTCTCCCCGGAGCAGTACAACCAGCTGTTCACCATGCACGGCACCGCGATGCTGCTGTTCTTCGCCACCCCCATCGTGTTCGCGTTCGGAAACTACGTGGTGCCGCTGCAGCTGGGGGCCCCCGACGTCGCGTTCCCGCGGC
>CAZSNW010000182.1:0-5621 GCA_964608245.1 uncultured Micromonosporaceae bacterium | reverse complement strand
GCCGGACCGCGGCGGCCAGCGTCTCCGCCTCCGGCATCCCGTCGGGCACGTTCACCGGCGCCGCCGTCACCGCCGCGTACACCACGCAGGCCAGCTCGTCCTGACCGGCCCGGACCAGCTCCGGCACCAGGTTGCGCAGGGTCACCCACTGCTGTGCCCGGTTGCCGACCCGTCGCCAGTGCTCCACCGCCTCCCGGTAGGCCACCAGGCCGTCGACCGGGTCGGCCGCCCGGCGGGCCCGCTCGGACACCAGCGAGACCGTCGCGAACCCGACCACCAGCAGCGCGTTGATCCCCTCCGCCAGCCGCCGCGCCTCCTCCAGCAACTCCAGCGCGCGGTCCGGGTCGCTGGTCAGCTTGCTCTCCCCCGCGAAGTACGCCGCCAGCGCCGCGGCCCCGACCGGGCCGGCCCGGCCCACCCGCAGGCAGGCCTCCGCAGCCTCGGCCGCCGCCTGCGGGTCCCCCTGGTAGGCGGCCACCAGCGCCAACCCGCCCAGCGCCTCGCACCGCACGTGCGGATTGGTCGACCCGCACCACCGGTCCACCCACGCGTAGCTCGCCCCGGCGTCGGCGAACCGGCCCTCCAGCAGCGCGATGTCCCCGACCACCAGCTCCGGCCAGGCGCGCCGCGGGTCGTCCTCGGGCAGCAGCGCCAGAGCCCGACCGGCGAGCTCCCCCGCCCGGGCGAAGTCACCGCGGGCCCAGGCACCGCCGGCGGCCGACGCGAGCGCGATCGGCCGGCACGGATGCTCGGCGGCACCGGGCAGGTCGGCCGCGACCGCGGCCCAGTCCTGCATCTCGAACCGCATCTGGTAGCGGGCGTACCGGGCCAGCGCGGCGGCCAGCCGCACCGCCAGGCCGGCGTCGTGGTCCCGGGCCCACCGGAACACCACCCGCAGCTCCTCCAACCGGGAGGTGATCCGCTCGATCCACTGCGGCTCGTCCGGCCCGCACATGCCCGCGTCGGCCCGCTCGGCGACCGCGACCAGGTGCCGGGCGTGGGCGGCGGTGACCCACCGGTCCTCACCGTGGGCGGTGAGCTGCTCGGCCGCGTACGCCCGGACCGTGCCGAGCAGCCGGTAGTGTCCCTCCTGCTCCGGCCCGGCCACCATGGAGCGGTCCACCAGGCCGGCAGCGCGCCGGCCACCGCGGACACCGTCAGCCTGCCGCCGCTGCCCACCGCCTCCGCGTCGGCCAGGTCGAACCGGTCGGGGAAGACCGCCAGGCGCCGCAGCAGCACCCGTTCGGACGGGTCGAGCAGCTCGTGGGACCAGTCCAGCAGCGCGCGCAGGCTGCGGTGGCGGGGGCCGCCGCTGCGCCGTCCGCCGGCCAGCAGGTCCAGGGCCGGGCGGTGCAGGACGGTGGCCACCCCGAGGCTGCGCGCCCGGGCGGCGGCCAGCTCGATGGCCAGCGGCAGCCCGTCCAGCCGCCGGCACAGCTCCCCCACCAGCGCCAGGTCAGGGTCGGACAGCGGTGCGCCGCCGGCGGCGAGGTACCGGTCGACGAACAGGGACACCGCCGGCGAGTCGGGGTCGGCATGCTCGTCCGGTGCCGCCAGTGGGCGCACCGCGAACACGCGCTCCCCCACCAGCCCGAGCGGCTCGCGGCTGGTCGCCAGCACCGTCACGTCGGGGCAGCCGCCGGTGACCCGCTCCAGCAGCCCGGCGACCGGGTCGACCAGGTGCTCGCAGTTGTCCGCGATCACCAGCGTCGCGGTCGGACGCAGCGCGTCCACGAGGAAGTCGACCAGCCGGGCGTCGGCCGGCTCGGGCAGACCGAGGGCGTCGATGAAGCCGTACGGCACGTCGGCGGGGTCGTCCAGCGACGCCAGCTCCACCCACGCCACCGGCCGGCCGTCGGCGGCCAGCCGGGCCGCCAGCTCCTGGGCCAGGCGGGTCTTGCCCACGCCACCCGGCCCGACCAGGGTGACCAGGCGATGCCCGGCGACCAGGCGGACCAGCTCAGCCAGCTCGTCCTCCCGGCCGACGAACGTGGTCACCGGGCGGGGCGGGACGGCCGGCCCGGACGTCCGGGCGGGCCCCGACACCGTCCCGCCCGGCCGCGCGGTCGCCGCGCCCGGCACCGTCTGCGCCGGCCGCGCCGACGGGACGGCCGCCTCGGCAGGCGACGCCGCCTCCGCGGTGGCCGCCGCCGGAGGGACGGGCGACGCCGGCTCCGGTGGTCCGGTGTCCGCCGGGTCCGTCCCGGCGGACACCGGACCACCGCGCAGCAGCCGCGCGTGCAGGTCCGCCATCGCCGGCGACGGGTCGAGCCCGAGCTCGTCGGCGAGCCGCTCCCGGAACCGCTGGTACACCTCCAGCGCCTCGGGCTGCCGGCCGTCGTGGTACAGCGCCCGCATCAGCAGCGCGTGGGGGCGTTCCCGCATCGGGTGGGCCGCCACCAGGTCGGTGAGATCGGCGACCGCGCGTTCCGGCGTACCGGCCGCCAGCAGCGCCGCCGCCCGGCGTTCCCGGGCCGTGACCCGCAGCTCCGCCAGGCGCACCGCCGCCGGCCGGGCGAACCCGTCGGCGAACTCGGCGTACGCGTCGCCACGCCACATCGCCAACGCCTCGTCCAGCAGTCCCACCGCGGCGGCCGGCGGCGCGTCCGCGGCCCGGCGGACCGCCGCCTCGAAACTGTCCGCGTCCACCGCCTCCGGCGGCACCGCGAGCAGGTACCCCGGAGCCCGGGTGACCAGGCACGTGCCGGCCGGCCCGAGCAGCGCGCGCAGCCGGGACACGTGAACCTGCAGCGTGTGCGCGGCCCCGTCCGGCGGGTCGCCCTCCCACAGCGCCTCGACCAGCGCGTCCACCGGCACCACCAGGCCGCGGGACATGACGAGCCGGGCCAGCAGCGCCCGGTGGCGACGGGCCGGTACCGCCAGCGGCTCGCCCTCCCGGACCACCTCCAGCGGCCCGAGCACCCGAAGCTGCAGCACTATCTCATCCAGACCGTCTTGATGTTGCAGAACTCCCGGATGCCGTGGGCGGACAGCTCCCGGCCGTACCCGGAGTCCTTGATCCCGCCGAACGGCAGCGCCGGGTGCGAGGTGACCATGCCGTTGATGAACACCGAGCCGGCGGCCAGGTCGGTGACGAACCGCTCCTGCTCGGCCGGGTCCTCGGTCCAGGCGTTGGCCCCCAGCCCGAACGAGGTCGCGTTGGCGATCGCCACCGCCTCCTCGTACGAGGAGACCCGGTAGAGCCCGGCGACCGGTCCGAACACCTCCTCCGACCACATCCGCATCTCCGGGGTGAGGTCGGTGACCACCGTCGGCGGATACCACCAGCCCGGCCGGTCGGGGGTCTCTCCCCCGCACAGCACCCGGGCGCCCTTGGCGACCGCGTCGGCGACCTGCGCGGCGACGTCGTCCCGGCCGGAGCGGGTGGCGAGCGGGCCCACGTCCGTACCGTCGGCCATCGGGTCGCCGACCTTCAGCGCGGACATGCGGGCGACGAACATCTCGGCGAACCGGTCGTAGACGTCGGTGTGCACGAGGAACCTCTTCGCGGCGATGTAGGACTGGCCGTTGTTCTGGCACCGGGCCACGGTCGCCACCTCGGCCGCCCGCTCCAGGTCGGCCGACGGCATCACGACGAACGGGTCGGAGCCGCCCAGCTCCAGCACGGTCTTCTTCAGCGCCCGCCCGGCGAGTTCGGCCACCGCCCGGCCCGCCCCCTCGCTGCCGGTGAGGGTGACCGCGCGTACCCGGGGGTCGGCGATCACCCGCGGCACCGCGTCCGAGCCGACCAGCAGGGTCTGGAACGATCCGGTCGGGAAGCCGGCCCGGGTGAACAGCTCCTCCAACAGCAGCGCGGTCTGCGGCACGTTGGAGGCGTGCTTGAGCAGGCCGACGTTGCCGGCCATGAGCGCCGGGGCGGCGAACCGGATCACCTGCCACAGCGGGAAGTTCCACGGCATGACCGCCAGCACCGGCCCCAGCGGCTGGTAGCGGACGTACGCGCGGCTGGCGCCGACGAGCGCGGCGTCGACCGGCTCGTCGGCGAGGAACTCCGCGGCCCGGTCCGCGTAGAACCGGCAGGCCATGGCGCACTTGGCGACCTCCGCGCGGGCGGCGGCCAGGGTCTTGCCCATCTCGGTGGTGATCGTCGACGCGATGTCGTCGATCTCGGCGTCCAGGATGTCCGCGGCCGCCCGCAGCCAGGCGGCCCGCTGGTCGAACGTGGTACCGGAAAGTGCTGCGAAGCCGGCCTCCGCCCGTGCCAGGCGGTCGTCCACCTCGGCGTCGGTCATCGCGGGGAAGGTCCGCAGCACCTCACCGGTGGCCGGGTTCGTCGTCGCGATCGCCATGGGTACCACAGTAGGTCGGTCGGCGCCGGTACGCGCGGCACGAACACGGGCGCGGCCGCCCGCCCCGGTCGCCGGGCCGCCGGCGTCGGCGGTCGTCGACGCCGACGTCCGGGGGTACCGCGGGTCGCACAGGGTCGGGCATCATGACCGTGGCCGGTGCCGCCGGCCGTGCGCCGGCGGCGGACGTACCGCCGGGTGCGTCCGCACCGGCCGTCCGCGTCGGCACGCCGAACGGTGGGGGTGAGGATGGGCACCGGCCCGGTCCTGGTGATCGGCAACGGCCCGGTGGGGGCAACCGTCGCGCTGCTGCTCGCCCGCTGGGGCGTCCCGTCGGTGGTGCTGGAGGCGGCCGCCGAGCGGGTCCCGGTCGGCTCCCGCTCCATCTGCCAGCAGCGGGACGTGCTGGACGTGTGGGACAGCGTCGGCGCCGGCGCCATCGCCAAGGAGGGTCTGACCTGGACGGTCGCCCGCAACTACTGGCGGGACCGCCAGCTGTCGGCGCTGCGGTTCGTCGACCGTGGCCGCTCCCCGTTCCCGCCGTTCGTCAACATCTCCCAGTCGCGTACCGAGGAGATCCTCGACAGGCTGACCGCCGCCCACCCGCTGGTTGACGTGCGGTGGGGGCACGAGGTGACCGGTCTGGTCCAGGACGCCGGTGGGGTCACCGCGGTGTGCGCCGACGGGCGGCGGATCAGCGGGGCGTACGCGGTGGTGTGCGCGGGCGGCCGCGGCCGGCCGCTCCGGGAGGCGCTGGGGGTGGACTTTCCCGGCACCACCTCCTCGGAGCGCTTCCTCATCTGCGACATCCGGGCGGAGCTGCCCGGCTGGACCGAGGAGCGACGGTTCTACTTCGACCCGCCGTGGAACCCGGGCCGGCAGGTCCTCATCCACCCGTGTCCGGACTCGACGTTCCGGATCGACTGGCAGGTGCCGCCGGAGTTCGACCTGGAGGCCGAGGAGGCGACCGGCGGGTTGGACCGGCGGATCCGCCAGGTGATCGGCGACCGGCCGTACACGCTGCTGTGGCGCTCGGTCTACCGGTTCCACTCCCGGGTGGCGACCCGGCTGCGGGTCGGCCGGGTGCTGCTCGCCGGCGACGTGGCGCACATGTACGCGCCGTTCGGGGCGCGCGGCCTCAACTCCGGGGTGCTGGACGCGGAGAACGCGGCCTGGAAGCTGGCGTTCGTCCACCACGGCTGGGCGCCGGAGGCGCTGCTGGACTCCTACCACGACGAGCGGCACGCCGCGGCGGCGGCCGACCGGTAGGGCGCCGCGGCGCCGATGAGGGTCGTGGTGCCGCGGGACGAGGCG
>CAZSNW010000181.1:0-5637 GCA_964608245.1 uncultured Micromonosporaceae bacterium | reverse complement strand
TCGCCCTCGACCCGCGCAAGAAGGGCCGCACCTACTCCAAGGGTAACCGGCAGAAGGTCGCGCTGGTCGCCGCGCTCGCCTCCGACGCCGAGCTGCTGCTGCTCGACGAGCCGACCGCCGGGCTCGACCCGCTGATGGAGGTGGTCTTCCAGGACGTCATCCGCGAACTCAGGGCCGAGGGGCGCACCGTGCTGCTGTCCAGCCACATCCTCGCCCAGGTGGAGAAGCTCGCCGACCGGGTCAGCATCATCCGCCAGGGCCGGATCGTGGAGACTGGCAGCCTGCAGCAGCTGCGTCACCTGACCCGCACCACGGTGGAGGCGGTGACCGCGCAGCCCGCCGACGGTCTCGCCGGCCTCCCCGGTGTCCACGATCTGCGGGTCGACGGCGACCGGGTGCGGTTCGCCGTCGACGGCGGGCAGCTGGACCCGGTGGTGCGGCAGCTGGCCGGCCTCGGGGTACGCAGCCTCACCTGCCACCCGCCGACCCTGGAGGAGATCATGCTGCGCCACTACGGCGACGAGGT
This sequence comes from uncultured Micromonosporaceae bacterium, assembly GCA_964608245.1. Classification (GTDB taxonomy): domain Bacteria; phylum Actinomycetota; class Actinomycetes; order Mycobacteriales; family Micromonosporaceae; genus Natronosporangium. Next base: position 5,111 of record CAZSNW010000181.1, on the reverse strand, counting down.
CGAAGGCGGGGCGGCGCGATGAGCACCGCGGCTGTCGACGGCCGCCCGGCCGCCGGTCGGCTGCGCGAGGCGCTGGCCGGCACCGGCACGCTCGTCCGGTTCATCCTGCGCCGCGACCGCATCCGGCTGCCGGTGTGGATCCTCGCGATCGTCGGCACCACCGCCGCCTCCGCCGCCAGTTTCCCGGGGGTGTACGCGGACGCGGCCGACCGGGCCGCTCGGGCGGCGCTCATGGGCAACCCGGGGGTGCGGGCGTTCAGCGGCCCCGGGTACGGCCTGGACGACTACACCTACGGCGCGATGATGGCCCAGGAGATGCTCAGCTACGTCGCGTTCTTCGCGGCGTTGATGGCGATCCTGCTCACGGTGCGGCACACCCGCACCGAGGAGGAGACCGGTCGGGCCGAGCTGGTACGCGCGGGCGTGGTGGCACGACACGCGCACCTGGTCGCCGCGGTCGTGGTGGTCGGCGGCGCGAGTCTCGCGCTCGGGGCGGCCCTCGCCCTGGCCCTCGGCGCGCTGGGCCTGGAGAGCATGGACTGGTCGGGCTCGCTGCTGTACGGTGCCGCGGCCGCCTCGGTCGGGCTGGTCTTCACCGCGGTCACCGCGGTCACCGCGCAGATCAGCGGCTACGGCCGGGGTGCGGGCGGGCTCGCCGGCGCGGTGTTCGCCGTCGCGTACCTGCTGCGCGCCGCCGGCGACGCCGCCGAGCCGGGCGGCAACGTGCTGTCCTGGCTGTCGCCGGTCGGCTGGGCCCAGCAGACCCGGGCGTACGTCGAGGACCGGTGGTGGCCGCTGCTGCTGTCGGTGGCGCTCACCGCGGTGCTGGTCGCGCTGGCGATGTGGTTGTCGGTCCGACGGGACCTGGGCGCCGGGCTGCGCGGACCCCGGCCCGGGCGGCCGGCGGCCTCCCGGCTGCTGTCCGGCGCGTACGGCCTCGCGTGGCGGCAGCACCGGGCCGCGCTGCTGTGGTGGGCGGTGGCGCTGGCCGCGTTCGGTGTCGCCTACGGCAGCCTCGCCGACCAGATCGAGGCGTTCGTCGCCGAGCTGGAGGCGCTGCAGGAGTTCGTCATCGGCGACCTCGGCGACGATCTGATCGAATCGTTCCTCGCGGTGGTGACCCTGATGATGGCCGTGGTGGTCGGGGTGTACGCGCTGCTCGTCGCGCTGCGGCCCCGCGGGGAGGAGACCGCCGGCCGGGCCGAACCGGTGCTCGCCGCCGCGGTGTCCCGCATCCGGTGGCTGGGTGCCCACCTGCTGGTGGCGGTGGTCGGCAGCGGGCTGCTGCTCGTGGTCACCGGCGCGAGCCTCGGCCTCGGCGTCTCCACCAGCCTCGGCGAGCCCGAGCTGTTGCCCCGCATGGTCGGCGCCGCGGTGGCGTACGCGCCGGCGGTGTGGGTGCTGGTCGGTCTCGCGGTCGCCCTGTTCGGGCTCGTCCCCCGGGCCACCGTGGGGGCCTGGCTGCTGCTGGTGTACGCCGGGCTGGTGGGCATGTTCGGCGGGCTGCTCCGTCTGCCCGACTGGATGGCCGACCTGTCGCCGTACGGACACGTGCCGATGCTGCCGGCGGCGGCGGTGCGGTGGACGCCGTTGGTGGCGCTCACGCTGGTCGCCGCGGGGCTCGTGGTCGTCGGGCTCGTCGGGTTCCGCCGGCGGGATCTGGAGACGAAGTGACGGTGCGGTCGGCGCCCGGGCCCCGGCGGGCCCGGCGCCGACCGGCGCCCGGGTCAGCGGGGTCCGCTCAGGTCCGCCACCACCGCGTAGTGGTCCGACGGGTACACGCCGTCGACCGGGGTGGTGCCGGCCCGCCGGACCGCGAGCACCCGTCCCAGCCCGTTGCGCGGCGGACCCACGAGCACGTAGTCGATCCGCGCGTTGAACAGGCCGAGCTCGCCGATGAACGGGTTGCCGACGTCCCAGGTGACACCCGGGTCGCCGGCCGGGGCGTACCGCCAGGCGTCGATGAGCACCAGACCGGGCACGACCGGGGCGGTCAGCAGCCCGCACGCCAGCCGCATCTCGTCGCTGTCCGGCTCGCTGTTGAAGTCACCGGTCACCACCGGCGGGTACGCGCATCCCTGTCGATGTTCGTCGACGAAGGGCAGCAGTGCGCGTACCTGCGCCACCCGTTCGGCCGAGGCGTCGGCCCGGTGGGTGAGGTGGGTGGTGAAGAACGGCAGCGGCCCGCCCGGCGCGTCGATCCGGGCGAACAGCGCCATCCGCGGGTGCTCGCCCTCGGCGACCGGCAGCGGCAGCTCCGCGTGGTCCAGCAACGGCCACCGGGACAGCACCGCGTTGCCGATCCGCAGGTCGGTGTCGGGACGTTGCGCCTGCCGGACCGCCGGCACCGATGCCCAGCACCAGTGGTACCCGAGCCGGTCGGCCAGTTCGGCGGCGAGGTTGCCCTCCGGTGCGCCCCACACCTCCTGCAGGCCGCAGACGTCCGGCGCCACCTCTGCCAGGGTGGCCGCGATGCGTTCCAGCCGCTCGCGCCACGGACCGTGCCGCCACCACAGGTTCCAGGTCATCACCCGCACGCGTGTACCTCCCCCGTCCGCGTCCGGCGCCACCGCGCGTGAGCCACCGATCACAGTGGACGTAGATCGGGCAGGCCGGCGCCGTACCGTTCCGCCGCCCGTCGGGTGGCGAACCCGACGGCCACCAGCATGCTGCCGTAGTCGGTCCGCTCCACCCGCCGCGTGAGCCGGGCGACCTCCCGCGCCGTCAGCCGGCTCTCACCGGAGGCGACCTCGTCACCGTAGAAGGGCGCGAAGCCGGCCGCGGCGAAACCGGCGGACGCCAGCAGCCTCGGCAGCGTGTCACGGCTGTAGAACATGAGGTGGTTGCGGGTGAACCCCTGCCACCGGCTGCCCAGGCCGCTCAGGTGCAGCGAGCCCGCGTTGACGGTGAGGATCACCAGGACGCCGTCGTCGGACATCAGGCCGCGCAGCATGCGCAGGTCCTCCACCGGCCGGGGCAGATGCGCCAGCACCGACCACATGGTCACCACGTCGAAGCCGCCGGCGGCGACGTCCGGCACCTCCAGCGGGGAGCCGTGGAAGACCTTGGCGGTGCGCAGCCGCTGCCTCGCCACCTCCACCGAGTCGGGGGAGAGGTCCACCCCGTACGCCTGGAACCCGCGCTGCTCGGCGAGTTCGAGGAACAGGCCCGCGCCGCAACCGAAGTCGAGCAGCCGCCGGCCCTCGCCGTGGTCGAACACCGGCGACACCGCGTCCATCACCACCCGGTAGCGCCGCTGACGGTTGCGGGCGTACCGGCCGGTGAGGAAGCCGCTGTAGCCGGTCGCGTAGAGGTCGCCCAGACGTTCGGGCCGCACGTTCGGGTTGCGGTAGAGGAAGCCGCAGCCCGGGCAGCGCACCACCCGGTAACGCCAGGAGCCGTCGGAGGCGGCCGGTTCGTACATCGGCTGCTGCCGCGCGTCCCCGCACAACGGACAGGCGAGCAGCTCCTCGATCTCCCCGACCGGGGTGCGGCGCGCGTACTCCGCCAGGCTCACGACCGGCGCGCGCCACCGCCGCCAGGCCCCCTGGAGTCGCCGTACGTACCGCTCGCCAGGGCGAAGGTAGACCTTCTGCGGCCAGGGCACATGGTCGTACCGCCGGCCGTAGAACGCCGCCTTCGCCAGGCTCTTCAGACCCGCCATAGGCCACCTCGTCGACGTAGGTGACACACCCTAACCCGCGACCGCCATCCGGTGGGGCCGGCGGACCCCGGTGACAGCGCTGCGTGACCGGACGCCCGCGCACCGTCGCTGACCTGCCGAAACGGCCGATACGCCACCCGCGACCGGGTGGTCGTGACCGTCCGAACGGACCATCAACGGTAGCTGACCGCCGACCTGAACCTCCGGTAAGCTCACCCGCGGCCCCCGTCCAGGAGGTGGGCCTATCGGCTCGCCGACGGTGGCCGCCGCCCAATCACCACACGGTGAGCCGGGGAACCACAACTGTGGGGTGAATCCGCGGCAGCGGTAGGGAGTGTTCCGTCCCGAACCCGTCAGCTAACCCGGTCGGCGGCCGACGGAAGGAACGTGCTGTGCTGAGGACGGCATTCCGACGCCGCGGCCTGGCACTCGTCACCGCCGCGACCGTCGCTACCGTTCTGCTGATCAGCGGAGGGTCTCCCGCGGCGGCGCAGGAGACCGACGACGAAGGTGGCACCAAGAACCTCCGCGAACTGCTCGACGAGGCGGCGACCGCCTACCAGGACGCCAAGGTCGAACTGGAGAAGTCGCAGCAGCGGCAGCTCAAGCTGACCGTGCGCCTGGCGTCCCTGGAGGACGAACTCGCCCTGCTGGAGGAGGAGCTCCAGACCCTCGCGGTCACCGCGTACCGCACCGGGCGGTTGAGCCCGTTCGCGTCGCTGCTCAACGCCGGGTCGCCCAACGCCTTCCTGGAGCGGGCGGCCACCGTGGAGCTGCTGGCCAAGCGCGAACAGCGGATGCTCAACGACCTGCGGCGGGTGAAGGAGGAGATCGCCCAACAGCAGGCGGAGCTCGCCGCCGAGATCGAGGTGCAGGAGCAGGAGGTCGCCAAGCTCGAGGCGGCCAAGAAGAAGGCGGAGGACGCGCTGTACGCGATCGGTGGCGGCGCCAGCTCCGACTTCGTGCCCTACGAGTCACCCCCGGCCAAGCCGGCGCCGCGCAACCCCGACGGCAGCTGGCCGGCCGAATCGTGCACGGAGGACGACCCGACCACCGGCGGGTGCCTGACCCCGCGGATGCTGCACGCCCTCAACGAGGCGCGCATCTTCGGGTTCGACCGGTACACCGCCTGCTACCGCAGCGGCACCTGGGGCGAGCACCCGATCGGCCGGGCGTGCGACTTCTCCACGTCATGGAACGGGTTCGGCGGTGCCGCCGTGGGCGCCGACAAGGACTACGGCGACCGGTTGGCGTCGTTCTTCGTGGCCAACGCCGACGCCCTGGGTGTCATGTACGTCATCTGGTACCGGCAGATCTGGTTCCCGGGCACCGGGTGGCGGTGGTACGGCGGGGCGGCCGGTGACCCGGCGAGCGACCATACCAACCACGTCCACGTCTCCATCCGCTGACAGACGGATCCGGGTGGTGGCCGGGCGCGCGGTCCGCG
>CAZSNW010000180.1:5475-5712 GCA_964608245.1 uncultured Micromonosporaceae bacterium | reverse complement strand
GGTGGTAGTTACCACGTCCTCCACGAATGCCTGCCGGCTGGGCGGTTCTGAGACGGCGAAGCCAAGATCACGCATGCAGTCTGCTACGCCGAGCAGGACATCGTAGAGTTCCGCCGCCTCCTCCTCGGTGATCTCCGGTGGGGGGACCTCGCCGATGCCGGTGCTGGTTCGGCACTCGTTCTCATCGGCATCGTACTGATCACTTTGAGCGTGTGGGATACCGCTGGCTCCCCAACC
>CAZSNW010000180.1:0-5465 GCA_964608245.1 uncultured Micromonosporaceae bacterium | reverse complement strand
TCCTCCGTTGCTTACGCATCCCATCCCTTGTCCCGTAAACAGCGAGCCATAGCAAGGTAGCTGCGGTCGATGCCAGCCTCCTCGTCCGGTTGCACGTTGCGGCTTTCGCTCGGTCGTCCGGGAGCAGCGGGCGCGGAGCCCGGGGGCGACAGGCTGTGGCCGCCGTCAGATGACTCAGTCGTGTCCGAGGTGCAGCTCGCCAGCGCAGCGATCAGGATGGCTACGCTGGCGAGCTTCCAGGAATGTCGTTCCATTGCTAGATCGGCTTCTGCCAGCACTCGATCTGATGTGACTCTAGGACCTGCGCGGTGACTCCCCAGCCATGTACGCCTGTGTACCACTCCGGCCCATCCCAGGATCGCCACGGATTCGATGGGCTAACGTTGCTGAACGTGAACTTGTGGTCCACACCAAAGATCGTTTTGACGTGCTTGGTGTCGCCTGCGCTCTTGCTCCGTGTCACTACGTAGTGAGTGCTGGCGCAGTTGATGCGCCGTGACCATTGTGTGCGAATGCAGGCGCGGCGCTCAGCGTGGCCACGAGCACCACCGCACCGGCGACGGCGCTGACGCGTCGTAGCGTACGGGGCGTTCGTGCCCGCCACCGTCGCCCCGGCTGCGTGAGATGATGTGGGCTGGTTTCTCTCATGCTGCTCCTTCGAGGTTGGTGCCATGAGAGAGACACGGTGGCGGCGTGACGGCGTCGCTATCGCGCCTCACTCTCCGTGGACGCACCATAACGCTTTCCGTGGCCGAAGGGCAAGGTCCAATAGAGAGATATGCAAGTTTGTCCGCCCGGGGCCCCGCAGCGGCGGTACCTCAGGATGCACAGCACCACCGGAGAGCTGCGGCGAGCGTTCCGAGATGGATCAACGTGGCTGCCCCGTTGTCGTGCGCCAGACGGTACGCGACACCCCGGGCGGTGCTGAGACCGACTCCGGCAGCGCTGGCAGCGGCCTCCATCGTGGTGCCTGCGACCAGCAGTAGCAAGACCGAATGCTGTCGATGATCCGGGCCGACCCAGCGCCCACCCGGCGGTCGGGTGTGATCGAGAACGTGGTCCGGGCTCACGTACCCATCGCGGATCGCACGGAACCCCAGGCTTACGCGCTGGCGTGTGCGGAGCACCTGCTTGGCCGCGCGTATACGCAGGGCGACGGTTCGAGGACTGATGTGGAGTCTGGTGGCGATCGCTTGCCTCGCCACCCCGATGGCCAGAAGGCGGAGGATGTCGACCTCGCCTGATCCGAGCCGGCCGAGAGATTCCACTCTCTCTAGGAGCGACGCTAGCGTGACACGCGCCCATGGCCCGGGCAACCGGTCGAGGCGAGCGAAGTGCGGGGCCGGTTACGGCCGGCGGTCGGTCTCGTCGTAGAACTCGCCGATGAACTGCTCCAGCAGGTCCTCCATGGCCACGAACCCGGCCACCTCGCCGTCGATGGCCACCAGGGCCAGCTGGGCCCGGGCGTCCCGCATGCGGGTGGCGGCGGCGGCGACGTTCAGCCCCGCGTCCAGGATGGTCGGTGGTGTCATGAGCGCGGCGGCGGAGACCTTGCGCCCCGCGGTGGTCGCCCGCACCACGTCCCGGACGTGCACGAAACCGCGGACGTGACCGTGGTCGTCCACCACCCCGAGCCGGGACCGGCCCACCCGCCGGCAGGTCTCCTCCACCGCCTCCACCGGGTCGGCCACCCCCACGCTCGCCAACCGGTCGATCGGGGTCATCACGTCCCGCAGGCTGGTGCGCGACAGCGGCAGCATGCGCGACAGCAGCAGGTGGTGCTCCGGGTCGAGCAGCCCCTCCTGGCGTGAACGCTCCAACAGCATCCGCAGCTCGGCCGGGCTGTGCGCGGCGGCCAGCGCCTCCTGCGGCTCCACCCGGAACAGCCGCAGGACGCCGTTGGCGGTGCGCTGCAGCGCGATCAGCAGCGGCCGGGTGAGCTGGGTGAAGCCGCGGAACGGCAGCGCGAGCAGCAGGGCGGAGCGTTCCGGGTGGGTGATCGCCCACGACTTTGGCGCCATCTCCCCGGCCACCACGTGCAGGAACGACACCAGCACCAGCGCGACCACGAACGATACCGCGACGCTGGTCCGGTGCGGCAGGCCGAGCGTCTCCAGCACCGGGCTGAGGACGCGTTCGACCGCCGGTTCGGCCAGCGCCCCGAGGCCCAGGGTGCAGGCGGTGATCCCCAGCTGCGCACCGGCGAGCATGAGCGACAGCTCCCGGCTGCCGGCCAGCGCCGCCCGGGCGGCGCGGCTGCCGTCGGCGGCCGCCTGCTCCAGCCGGTACCGTTTGCTCGCCACCAAGGCGAACTCGGCCGCCACGAAGAAGGCGTTGCCGGCCAGCAGCAGCGCCGACAGCAGCAGTGCCCACGCCGGACTCACGACGCCTCCACCCGGACGGTCCGCGGCACCCGCCGGTGCACCGCCACCACCCGCAGGCGTACGCCCTCCACCTCGACCTCGTCACCGACCCGCGCCATCCGGCCGAGCCGCCGCAGCACCAGGCCGGACAGGGTGTCGTAGTGGGGTGAGGTGGGCAGCTCGATCCCGGTGGCGTCGGCGATCTCGTCGATCCGCAGCCGCGCCGGCACCAGCCAGGATCCGTCGGGCTGCCTGGTGGGTGCGGGCTCCGGCCGGTCCACCTCGTCACTGATGGGACCGACGAGCTCCTCGGCCACGTCCTCCAGCGTGATGATGCCGTCGAGTCCGCCGTACTCGTCGACCACGCAGGCCAGCTGTCGGCGCATGCCGCGCATCCGGTCCAGCACCGCCGGCAGCGGCAGGGCGGCGGGGATGAGCAGCGGCGGGGCGGCCACCTCGCCGGCGGTGGTGACGGCCCGCCGGGACGGGGGCACGGTGAGCACCTCGAAGACCCCGACCACGCCGACGATGTCGTCGACCCCGCCGGGCCCGAGCACCGGGCAGCGGAAGTGCCCGGTCCGCTCCGCCAGCTCCACCACCTCGGTGAGCGGCGCGTCCGCGGAGACGGTGACCACCGACACCCGCGGCATCATCGCCTCGGCTGCGGTGCGTTCCCGGAAGTCCAGTCCGCGCGTGAGCATCCGCGCGGTCTCCTCGTCCAGGTGCCCTCCGGCCTTGGCGTCGGCGATGATCTGCTCCAGGTCCTCCACGGTGGCGCCCTCGGGCAGCTCCTCCACCGGTTCGATGCCGAACAGCCGCAGCAGCCGGTTGGCGGTGCTGTCGAACAGCCGGATCGTCCACGAGGTCACCGCCCGGTAGATCAGGGTCGAACGGGACAGTGCCTTGGCGACCGCCTCCGCCCGGGCGATGGCGAGGTTCTTCGGCGCCAGCTCCCCGAGGATCATCTGCACCGCGGTGGACAGCGCCAGGGCGAGCGCGAGCGCCACCGGCAGGCTGGCGTCCCGCGGCAGGCCGAGGCCGTCGAGCAGCTCCGCGAGCCCACGTCCGAGGTACGGCTCGGCGAGGTACCCGATGAGCAGGACGGTGACGGTGATGCCGACCTGGGATCCGGAAAGGGTGAACGACAGCCGTTCGGTGACCTTCAGCGCCCGGCGGGCGGCGGGATCACCCTGGGCCGCCTCGTAGTGCAACCGGGACCGGTCGGCGGCGACGTAGGCGAACTCCTGGGCGACGAAGTACGCCGTCCCGAGCGTGAGGACGAGGAGGAGACCGAGACCGACAGCGATCAACATGGCGTTCGGGTGGCCGCACCACCATCCGGCATGCCGGCAACGTAGCAGACCGGCGGCCGGGTCGGTCAGTGTCCGGGTGGTCCCTCCGGTGGCGTGGGGCAACTACCGGCGCAGCCGGTCGGCGGCCCGCCGGGCGCTGTCCTCCTGGTGGCGCAGGTAGTCCAGCAGCAGCCGGAGCCGGTCGGTCGACAGGTCGGCGGTGTACTCGACGGTGTCGGCCGCCAGTTCCGCGAACAGCCCGACGATCGGCGCGGGGGTGATCAGCTCGACGATCACCCGGCGGGCGTCGGCCGGGTCGCGCCGGCGGCGGACGTAACCGGCCTGCTCCAGGCGGTCGACCATGCGGCTCACCGCGCCGGTGGTGAGCCCGAGTTCGACGGCGAGGTCGCTGACCGAGGCGTGGCCGCGGTCGCGCAGCGCCCCCAGGCAGGCGAGGTCGGTGACCGGCAGGCCGAGCCGGTCGGCGGCCGCGTGGTAGAAGCGGAGCAGCTGACGGGCGGTGAGCCGTTGCTGACGGGCCACCTCGGCCACCAACCGGTCGCGCTCGTCGACCTCGTCGGAGGGCGGCCGCCGGCCGACCGGCGTGTCGGGCTCCACCGGCTCATCGTGCGGCACCGCACCGGCGCGACGTGCCGGATCCCGCAACCGGGGACGGTGTCAGCTGATGGTGCAGATGACCGCGCCGGGGGAGACGGTGTCGCCGGGCTTGACGGTCAGGCCGGTCACCGTGCCCGCCTTGTGGGCGGTGAGCGGCTGCTCCATCTTCATCGCCTCGACCACCACGACGGTGTCGCCCTCGGCGACCTGGTCGCCGTCGGCCACCATCACCTTGACCACGGTGCCCTGCATCGGCGCGGTGACCGCGTCGCCGGTCGCCACCGGCACGAGGCTCTTGTTGCTGCGGCGGCGCGGGGCCGCGGCGCGGCCGGCCGAGGCGCCACCGGCCAAGCGGCCACCGAAGTCGGCCGGCAGCGACACCTCCACCCGCTTGCCGCCGACCTCCACCACGATCGTCTCCCGGGCGGCCGGCTCGGCGGCGGGCTGCGCCCCCTCGTACGGCGGGATCCCGCCGGCCCACTCGGTTTCGATCCACCGGGTGTGCACGCGGAAGGGTTCCGAGCAGAACGCGTCGTCGCGGACCACCATCCGGTGGAAGGGCAGGACGGTGGCGATCCCTTCGACCTCCATCTCGTCCAGGGCGCGCCGGGCACGGGCCAGCGCCTCGGCCCGGTCCCGGCCGGTGACGATGAGCTTGGCAAGCATGGAGTCGAAGTTGGCGCCGACCACGCTGCCGGCCTCCACCCCGGCGTCCACCCGGACACCCGGGCCGGTCGGCAGCCGCAGGCCGGTGATGGTGCCCGGCGCGGGCAGGAAGTTGCGGCCCGGGTCCTCGCCGTTGATGCGGAATTCGATGGAGTGCCCGCGCGGGGTCGGGTCGGAGGTGACGCTCAGCTTCTCCCCGGCGGCGACGTGGAACTGCTCGCGGACCAGGTCGATGCCGGTGGTCTCCTCGGTGACCGGGTGCTCCACCTGAAGCCGGGTGTTGACCTCCAGGAAGCTGATGGTGCCGTCGACGCCGACGAGGAACTCGACCGTGCCGGCGCCGTGGTAGCCGACCTCCTGCATGATCGCCCGGGCGGCCTCGTGGATGCGGGTGCGCTGCTCGTCGGTGAGGAACGGCGCCGGGGCCTCCTCGACGAGCTTCTGGTGGCGGCGCTGCAGGGTGCAGTCGCGGGTGCCGGCGACGATGACGTTGCCGTGCTGGTCGGCCAGGACCTGCGCCTCGACG
>CAZSNW010000179.1:0-5736 GCA_964608245.1 uncultured Micromonosporaceae bacterium | reverse complement strand
GGCCACCATCCCGGTGGAGCTCAAGCTGCCGCCGCGCAGCAGCACCACCAAGTACGCGCTGCGTCGGGCCCTGGAGACCGTGGTGCCGCCGGCGATCGTCAACCGGCCCAAGCTCGGCTTCCCCACGCCCACCCGGGTGTGGCTCGCCAACGAGATGTACGAGTGGGCACAGGAGATCCTGTCCACCTCCGGCGCCGGCGAGCTCGTCGACCTGGCGTACGTGCAGCGGCTGCTCGCCGCCCACCGGGCGGGGGAGGGTGACTACTCCCGCAAGGTGTGGACGGTGCTGATCTTCTGCCTGTGGTACTCGATCTTCGTCGACCGCACGCTCGACCCGGGGGTGGAGCGGGCCCGCTCGGCACTGGCGACCAAGCCCGTGGTGGGCTCGGTGGTCGGCTGACGCCCCGGGGCGGGTCAGTCGGCCCGGCCGGACAGCTCCGCGTACCCGCGGCGGACCGCGACCACCGCGACCTGCGACGGGAACGGCGCCTGGGCCGCCACCCGTTCGGCCGGCGCCCGGACCGCGTGGCCTTCCCGCACCAGCCACGCCAGCTGCGCGAGCTGCAGCTGCTGGGCGGCGACGAAGTCGCGGTCGACCACGTCGCCGTGGCCGGGCACCACCACGGTGTCCGCTCCGAGCAGCCGGTGCAGCTCGGCCAGGGTGTCGGCCCAGTCCACCGGGTAGGAGTCGCCGAAGTCCGGCGGGCCGCTCTCCTCGACCAGGTCCCCGGCGACCACCACGTCCGCGTCGGGCACCTCCACCACCAGGTCACCGGCGGTGTGGCCGCGGCCGAGGTGCCGCAGCACCACCCGGCGGCCGCCCACGTCGAGCTCCGCGCTGGTGTGCACCAGCCGGTCCGGCGGGTGGATCCGCACCCGCGCCAGGCCCTCGGCCAGCGTCGGGTCGGTCCGCGCGTACTCGTCGCGCCAGGTTTGCTGCAGCGCCTCACCGTCGGCGGAAAGCACGGCCGCGGTCTCCTCGTGCCCCCACACGGGGCGGCCGCCGGCGGCCAGCACCGCGTTGCCGAAGCAGTGGTCGAAGTGGTGGTGTGTGTTGACCAGGATCAGCGGGTCGGGGGTGATCCGGCGGACCGCCTCGGCGAGCTCGCGCGCCTGGTCGTCGGTGGAGAGGGTGTCCACCAGCAGCGCGGCGCCGTCACCGGTCACCAGCGTGGCGTTGACGTCGAGCACCGGGTAGCGCCAGACGTGCACGCCGTCGGCGACCTGCCGGAAGCCGTCGTCACTCACCCTCGGTGTCACCGAACGCCTTGGCGAGGAACCGTTGCCGGTCGACCAGGACGCGCTCCACCCGACCCTCGGCGATCCGCTGCCCACCGGCGCTCACCGTCACCTCGAACAGCAGCCGACGACCGTCCACTTTGGCCAAAGTGGCGGTGGCGGCCACGGTCGCGCCCACCGGCACCGGCGCGGTGTGCTCCAGCTCCACCCGGGTGCCCACGGTGGTGGACCCGGCGGGCAGCCGGGGGGTGGTCGCCGCCACCGTGGCGGCCTCCGCCAGCGCCAGCACCCGGGGCGTACCCAGGACCGGCACGTCGCCGGAGCCCATCGCCTGGGCCGTGTCGGCGTCGGTGACCTGAAGCTCGACCTGGGCGGTCATCCCCGGGGAGAACGGGGTGGCGCTTCGCTCCATGCCCCACAGGGTACCGCCCGGATGGTGCGAATCCGGGCGTCCGCGCGGGACGACCCGCCGCCGGTGGCCGGGGCCCCGAGCCGGCACCGGTACGCTCACCCCGGTGTCGACCACGCGTACGGATCCCACGGCTTCGACCGCCGCGCGCCGTCGGACGGTGCGGCGGGCGGTCGGGCTGTCCTGCTGGTCGGTGGCGTTCGTGCTCGGCTGGGTGTTCATCGGGCTGCCCACCGACCCGCTGTACGCGTTCCTGTGGATCTGGGCGGCGGTCATCGCCTGGCGGGTGGACCGGCCGTGGCGCCAGCAGCTGGACTTCGTCCGGGACTGGGCGCCGATCGCGCTGCTGCTGGTGGGCTACAACTTCTCCCGCGGCATGGCCTACCGCACCGGGCTCGCGCCGCACGTTGAGGAGCTGATCGCCGCCGACCGGGCGATGTTCGGGTGGGCCACCGGCGGGCTCACCCCGACCGAGTGGCTGCAGCGGCACCTGTACGACCCGGACACCATCGCCTGGTGGGACGTGCTGGTCAGCTGGGTCTACTTCTCCCACTTCGTGGTGGCGATCACCGCGGCGGCGGTGCTGTGGGTGCGCAGCCGCGACCGGTGGCTGTCGTTCATGCGGCGGTTCCTCGCTCTGTCGGCGGCGGGGCTTCTCACCTACTTCCTCTACCCGGCCGCGCCGCCGTGGTGGGCGGCCGAGCGGGAGCTGGTGGAGGAGGTCGCCCGGATCTCCACCCGGGGCTGGCACGCGATCGGGCTGTCCGGCGCCGGGAACCTGCTCAACCTCGGGCAGCTGGCCTCCAACCCGGTGGCGGCCATGCCCTCACTGCACACCGCGTTCGCCCTGTTCGTCGTGGTGTACTTCGCCCGCTCGGTGCGGCGCCGCTGGTGGCCGCTGCTCGCCGCCTATCCGCTGGCCATGACCTTCACCCTGGTCTACGCCGGGGAGCACTGGGTCGTCGACGTGCTGGCCGGCTGGGCGTACGTGGTCGTGGTCATGGTGGCGGTCGGGTGGGCCGAGAGGTGGTGGGTCGCCCGCCGCGCCCGCCTCGTCGCGGCCGGCGAGGCTCAACCGGGTGTCGCCACCGGTGGGGGCATCGCCCCCGACCAGGGCGCCGGCGACCGTCCCGACGCCGGTGCGGGTGGTCCGGGCGGCGGCCAGGGCCGCGTGGACCCGGTCGACCAGTGACGCCGCCAGCTCCCGCGCCTCCGCCAGGTCCCGGTGCCGGGCGGCGACGGAGTTGGACCCGGCGGTGTCCAGGTGCACGTCGGCGAGGCCCAGCCACCGGTCGAACGGATCCTGCACCAGCCGCACACTCTGGACGCGCGCGTACGGGACGAGCACCAGCCGCGGGGTGAGCCGTCCGGTGCGGACCGCCACCACCCGGTCGGTGACGGCGATCCCGAGCACCGGCTGGGTCAGCGGGGCGAGCCACCGGGCGCGCCGGGGTACCCCGACGAGCGGCAGCGTGGTCGGGTCCACCCCGGGCAGCACCACCGGCAGCAGGCGGCGGGCGGTCTCCAGGTCCCCCACCGGCAGCAGGTGGTCGGAGGCGCCGATCTCCTCGCCGGTCTCGGCGTAGCCGGCCACGTCGATACGGATCCGCAGCCACCGCCGCGACCGCCACAGCAGCGGCCAGGTGATCTCCACCGCCTGGATCCGGTGCAGCGGCACGGTCTGGGAGCGGATCTCCGAGGCCCCGTGGTAGATGCGCAGCGCCCCGGGGCCGTCCGGCCCGGGCGGCTGCCAGGCGAGTCGGAAGTGCCAGTTGGCGAGGATCCGGCGGACCGGCTGCCGCACCACCCCGATCACCGCCACGAGCATGCTGGCGAGCACCACCAGCGACCAGGCGTCGTCGAACCAGTACTGCGCCACCACGCCGGCCACCGCCAGCGGCAGCACGAGCACCGGCGGGGTGCGGATCTGGCTGATCAGCACGTCCCGGTTGGACACCGTGTGCAGGGGCTGTTCGTCGGCGGGTACGCGCGGCCCGGACAGCGGGGCCGCCGGCGCGCCGTCGGGAGCCTCCGCTGCGCCCGGCACCGGTACGCCGGCTGCACCCCCGGTCGGGGCGGGCGCCGGCCCGAGCGGCGCCGTCGCGGTCCCGGCCGCGCCGGTGGCCGCCCCGGCGGCCAGGCCGGCCGGGGCACCGGCCCCGGCGGCGATCGCCAGCAGCTGCTCCCGCAGCGCCACCGCGTGCTCGTGGCTGAGGTAGGCGAGCGGCGCCTCGGTCTCGCCCCGGCCGACCACCTCCAGCCGCAGCTCGGCCAGTCCGAACAGGCGCGCCAGCAGCGGGCGTACCACCTCCACCGCCTGCAGCCGGTCCAGCGGGATGGCCCGGGCGCGGCGCACCAGCACCCCGTCGTGGATGCGCAGCTCGCGGCCGACGATCTGGTAGCCGGTGACCAGCCAGGAGATCGCGGACACCCCGGTGGCGATCACCGCCACCACCACCAGGGTGCCGACCAGACCGGCGAGCCCCAGCCGGACCGCGCCCTGTACGCTCAGCGCGGCGAGCAGCACCGCCAGCGTCTTGGCGCTGTGCAGGACCGGGCTCAGCGGGTGCAGCCGG
This sequence comes from uncultured Micromonosporaceae bacterium, assembly GCA_964608245.1. GTDB lineage: Bacteria > Actinomycetota > Actinomycetes > Mycobacteriales > Micromonosporaceae > Natronosporangium. The sequence goes on along the minus strand of CAZSNW010000179.1, from coordinate 1,512 downwards.
GAGCGCGCGCCGGGTGGGGTCACAGACCCTCCTCGCCGCCGGTGCCCAGCGCGGTCAACCGGTCGCGCAGCCTCGTCGCCTCCTCGGCCGGCAGGCCGGGCACCACCGCGTCGGTGGCCGCGGCGGCGGTGTGCAGCCGCACGGTGGCCAGGCCGAGCATCCGCTCCAGCGGGCCGGCGGTCACGTCGACGAACTGCATCCGCGTGTAGGGGACGATCGACAGCCGGCGTACCAGCACGCCCTGCCGGACCAGCAGGTCGCGCTCGCGCTCGGCGTACCCCCAGGCACGCACCGCGCGCACCACCGCCACCGCGCGCAGCACCGCGTAGGCACCGAGCACCGCCAGCGTCTGGGACACGTACGGCCAGCCGAGGGTGCCGGCCACCACCGCGGCGACGGCGACCACCGCGACCCGCAGGAGCAGCCGGACCAGCTCGACCGGGATCAGCCGCGGGGACACCCGGCGCCAGGTCACCGACTGCGGCCAGGGATCCAGGGGGCCTGAGGCCGGGGCGGCCTGCGGGGCGGGGGGCGGTGCGGGCGGGGTGTCGGTCACGCTCCCGCCTCCTCGGTGGCCGGTGCGGTCACCGGCGTACCCGTCACGGCGTCGACCGTCTCCACTTCGCACAGGAAGCCTCGGACGGACAGGAACTCCGATAGGTGGCCGCGGTGTTCCTCGCAGGCGAGCCAGGTCTTGCGGCGCTCCGGCGGGTGCAGGCGCGGGTTGCGCCAGCGCAGCGCCCAGACCGCGGGTGCGCGGCAACCGCGCGCCGAGCACACCGGTGCGGATCCGGTCTGCTCCGTCGGTGGGATCACCGGTCCAGGCTATCGCCGCGACCGCCTCCGGCTGCGCCACCGCCGGCGCGTCGGGACCGTGGCCGCGTACGCGGGGGACGGACACCCGGCAGCGCGCAACCCGGAGGGGCGCGCGGAAACAGGGGCCGGACATGCGAGCGCCGGGCGGCCACGGGGGAAGCCGCCCGGCGACGCTCAGATAGTAGCAACCGCACCCGGGCTTCTGTCTACCCGCGGAATACACCCGTTCGGTCGGATCCTGTCGGACAACCGGTGACCCGCTCGTGACCGGTGGTCGACGGTCGGGCGTGATGTCACATATCGGGTACATCGCGCTACTCGTCGTGACACCCTGGGGGCAACCGGCCGTTGCAGGGGGGACTTTATGCAGCACACCACGCCGGCTGCCGACGCCAGCCTGCTCGAACGAGCGTTGTTCGAGGTCAAACGGGTCATCGTCGGGCAGGACGTGCTCGTCGAGCGGATGCTCACCGCCCTGCTCGCCCGGGGCCACTGCCTGCTGGAGGGCGTACCCGGAGTGGCGAAGACCCTGGCGGTGCAGACGCTGGCCACGGTCACCGGCGGCAGTTTCGCCCGGGTGCAGTTCACACCCGACCTGGTGCCCGCCGACATCATCGGCACCCGCATCTTCCGGCCGTCGGAGGAGCGCTTCGACGTCGAACTGGGCCCGGTGTTCGTCAACTTCCTGCTCGCCGA
>CAZSNW010000178.1:0-5741 GCA_964608245.1 uncultured Micromonosporaceae bacterium | reverse complement strand
TGGGCAACGCGACCGGGCACCCGAGCTTCGTGATGTCCAACTCCTTCACCAACCAGGTGATCGCCCAGATCGAGCTGTTCAACAACCCGGAGCGGTACCCGGTCGGGGTCTACACGCTGCCCAAGCACCTGGACGAGAAGGTCGCCCGGCTGCACCTGGACGCGCTCGGCGTCAAGCTGACGACCCTGACCAAGGAGCAGGCCGCGTACCTCGGCGTCCCCGTCGAGGGCCCCTACAAGCCCGACCACTACCGCTACTGAGGGGCCGGACGGCGGCGGCGACCGGCGTGTGACGGACCGGCTGCGACCCGGTAACGGGTGGGTCACGAATCCGCTCGGGGCCTTCCCAGAGCGCATCCGACCCGGTTATCTGTTGCCAAGCCAGCACGGGCGTGGCTTCAGGCCGCGCCCTGTACGGCAACCAGATGGAGGGAAAATGCGCATTCCGAAGAGGTTCGGCGCCGTCGCCGTCCTGGCGGTAGCCGGGGCGATGGCCCTCGCCGCCTGCCAGGGCGGCGGTGGCGGCGGTGGCGGCGGCACGGGCTCCGCACCGTCGCTCGACGACTGCGTCGAGCGCCCGGACGACTGCAACAGCGGTGAGCGCCAGGACGGTGGTGAGATCATCTTCCTGGTGAACCAGGGCCACGACGGCGTGTTCAACCACATGCGGCCGGAGGGTGGCTCGGTCTACCTGTTCCAGATGATGGCCGGCATCCAGGTCGGCGTCGGTGAGTTCACGCCGAGCGGCAAGTGGGAGTGGAACATGGACGTGTTCGCTTCCGAGCCGCAGCTGGTGAACACCAACCCGATGACCGTCGTCTACCAGATCCGTGAGGAGGCGGTCTGGACCGACGGCACCAACACCTACCCGATCGGCCTCGACGACGCCCTGTGGCACTGGTACCACAACAGCGGCAAGGAGGAGCACTGCGTCGGCTGCAACCCGCGGTCGGTCAACCTCCACGACACCGTCGAGAGCATCACCGCGAGCGACGACGGCCGCACCATCACGGTGACCTTCGAGGAGGGCTTCGCCACCCCCGACTGGTTCGCGCGTGGCCTGTTCTCCTACCCGGCCTGGCGGGTCGAGCAGGAGGGCATCGACTGGCGGACCCCGGAGGGCATGGGCGAGTCGTCCGTGTTCTTCAACGAGAACGTGCCGGACTGGAGCAACGGCCCGTACCTGGTGGAGCGCTGGGTGCCGGACGAGACCCAGGTCCTGGTGCCGAACCCGCACTGGTACGGCGAGGTGAAGCCGACCATGCAGCGGGTCATCAAGCAGGTGATCCCGGACCAGGCGTCCTGGCCGACCGCGGTCTCCACCGGTGAGCTGCACGGTGGCTCGCCCGCGTCGTTCACCACCGACATCCGTGCCCAGCTGATGGAGATCGACGGTGTCATGACCGCCGTCGGCTCGGCCGGTGCGGTGTGGGAGCACGTGGACGTGAACATGGAGACCATCTCCGACCCGGTGCTCCGCAAGGCGATCTTCATCGCGCTCGACCGTGGGGACGCGCACAGCCGGATCTGGGGCGACATCGCGCCGCCGCTGCGGAACAACCAGATCTTCCCGCAGCTCAGCCCGTACTACGAGGACCACATCACCGAGCGGGGCTACGGCTCGGGTGACGCCGACCGGGCGCGTCAGCTGCTGACCGAGGCGGGCTACACCGGCGCCGAGAAGGGTGGCACCCTGACCGACCCGGACGGCAACCCGGTGCCGCCGCTGCGGTTCGCCTTCCTGCAGAGCAACCAGAACCGGGCCCAGTTCGTCGAGCTGTCGATCTCCTACCTGGCCGAGATCGGCATCACGGTGGAGCCGGCCCCGACCCCGGCCGAGCAGCTGGGTACGGTGCTGGCCGAGGCGGACTACGACCTGGTGATCTTCGGGTGGAGCGGTTCGCCGCTGTTCTCCACCTCGCCGCACCAGTTCTACCACTCCACGAGCGGTAGCAACTTCGGCGGCCTGAACAACCCGGAGATCGACGAGCTGGTCGACCAGATCCGGAACCAGACCGACATCGCCGAGTCGGCCCGGCTGGTCAACCAGATGATGCCGATCCTGCAGGAGGAGGCGTACGTCCTGCCGCTGTGGGACACCCCGAACTTCATGTTCCTGCTCGACCAGTACGTGAACATGCGGGACAACCACAGCAGCAGTAACCGCACCTTCTACAACATCGAGGCGTGGGGGGTTGCGGCCGCCAACTGACGGTCCGATACTCTCCCTACGGTGAGCGCTCTGGGCCCCAGGTTCACCTTCCTGGGGCCCAGAGCCCGCTTTGAGCAGCTGGCCCTGACGAAGGATGTTCCATGCTCGTCTACACCCTCCGGCGACTAGTGGCCGCCATCCCGGTCCTCATTGCCGCATCACTGTTCACGTTCCTTCTCGTCGACCTTTCCGGTGACCCGCTCGCCGAGCTGTACGTCCAGATTCCTCCGGTTCCCCAATCCACCATCGACGCGGAGAGGGCGAAGTTGTACCTCGACCGCAACGTGGCGGAGCGGTACGTCCTCTGGCTCACCGGCTGGGGCGAGAACCGGGGTGACATCGGCATCCTCCAAGGCAAGTTCGGGCCGGGCAAGGGCTCCAGCGACGTGGGGGGTGACATCGCCGAGCGTTTCTTCATCACCTTCCGGCTGGTCGCGATCGCCACGGTGCTGTCGTTCCTGGTCGCGATCGTCACCGGGGTGGTCAGCGCGATCAAGCAGTACTCGCTGCTCGACCACGTGCTGACCTTCCTCGCCTTCCTCGGTCTGGCGATGCCGATCTTCTGGCTGGCGGCTCTGATCAAGAACCTGGGCGTGTGGTTCAACGACAACGTGGCCAAGCCACTCTTCGGTGAGAACGCCTTCTATGTCGTCGGAGCCAACTCGCCGACGTATCACCTCATGGAGCCGATGGAGAAGGTGATCAACACGGCTCAACACCTCGCGCTGCCCACGCTCGCGCTCGTCCTCAACGGGTACGCGTTCATCAGCCGGTTCCAGCGCACGTCCATGCTGGAGGTGCTGAACAGCGACTACGTGCGGCTGGCGCGGGCGAAGGGTCTGCGCAACCGGGTGGTGATGCGTCGGCACGCGTTGCGTAACGCGCTCATCCCGGTGGTGACGCTGGGCGCCCTGGCGGTGGTCGGTGCGCTCACCGGCGCGGTCATCACCGAGACCATCTTCCGGTGGCGAGGACTGGGGACCTACCTGGTCGGGGCCATCCGGGACATCGACGTCTACCCCGTGATGGGGGTGGTCCTGCTCAGCGGGGTGCTGGTGGTCGTGTTCAACCTGATCGCCGACCTCCTCTACGCCGTACTCGACCCGAGGATCCGCTATGAGTGAGCTCTCCACGCAGGCTGCGTCGTCGCCCGGCACCCCGGTGCTCGACGCGGAGGCGATCACCACCAAGGAGCGCAGCCAGCTGCAGATGGTGGTGGCACGCTTCCTGCGGCACAAGGTCGCGGTGGCCGGCCTCATCGTCCTGCTGCTGATCATCGCCTTCGCCTTCATCGGGCCGCTGCTCTGGAAGTACGACCACACCCCCTACCGCGAGATCCCGCCGGACCAGCCGCCCAGCTGGGCGCACCCGTTCGGCACCACCCGGCTCGGCCACGACTACATGGGCCAGATCATGCGGGGCACCCAGCAGTCGCTGAAGGTGGGCTTCCTGGTGGCCCTCATGGCGTCGGTGATCGGGACGCTCTGGGGTTCGATCGCCGGCTACTACCGGGGCATCGTCGACGCGATCATGATGCGGATCGTCGACGTGCTGTTCGTCATCCCGCCGCTGGTGGTGGTGCTGGTGCTGGCCGGCGCGACCCGGGGGACGACCTGGTGGCACGTCGGTCTGATCATCGGCTTCTTCTCGTGGCAGAACACCTCCCGTCTCATGCGCGGGCTGGTGCTCTCACTTAGGGAACAGGAGTTCGTGGAGGCGGCACGGGCGATGGGCGCTTCCGACGCCCGGATCATCGGCCGTCACCTCGTGCCCAACATGATCGGCGTGCTCATCGTCGACGCGACCATCAACATCGCCCTGGCCATCCTGGTCGAGGCGGGCCTGTCCTTCCTGGGCTTCGGCATCACCCTGCCGGACACCTCGCTCGGCCTGCTCATCAACCAGGCGGACACCGCGGTGTTCACCCGGCCGTGGTTGTTCTACTTCCCAGGGGCCTTTATCATCCTCATCTGCCTGTCGATCAACTTCATCGGCGACGGGCTGCGGGACGCTCTCGACCCGAAGCAGGCGGTGACCCGGCGATGACCACGGAGATCAACACCGACACGGTGACCGTGATTCCCGAACAGCGGGGGGAATCGGAACCGGTTCTCGAGGTCACCGATCTCAACGTCAGCTTCCCCACGGAGGACGGCCTCGTACAGGCGGTGCGGGGCGTCTCCTACCGCCTCCACCGGGGTGAGTCGCTGGGCATCGTGGGCGAGTCCGGGTCGGGCAAGTCGGTCACCTCGCTGGCGGTGATGGGCCTGCTGCCGCGTACCGCGCGCGTCAGCGGCTCGGCGAAGGTGCTCGGCCGGGAGATGATCGGCCTGGGTGACAAGCAGCTGTCCCGCATCCGGGGCAAGAACATCGCGATGATCTTCCAGGACCCGCTCACCTCCCTCAACCCGGTCTACACGGTCGGGTTCCAGCTCGCCGAGGCGGTGCAGGCGCACAACGACGTCTCGGACAAGGAGGCCCGCAAGCGGGCGATCGAGCTGCTCGACCTGGTCGGCATCCCGTTCCCGGAGCAGCGGGTCCACGCCTACCCCCACGAGCTGTCCGGGGGTATGCGGCAGCGGGTGGTCATCGCGATGGCGATGGCCAACAACCCGGACATCATCATCGCGGACGAGCCGACCACCGCGCTGGACGTGACCGTGCAGGCCCAGGTGCTGGAGGCGCTGGAGTTCGCCCGGAAGGAGACCGGCGCCGCCATGGTGCTCATCACCCACGACCTGGGTGTGATCGCGGGTCACGTGGACCGGGTGGCGGTCATGTACGCCGGCAAGCTGGTGGAGACGGGCAGCGTCGACGACATCTTCTATTCGCCGCGCATGCCCTACACGCTGGGGCTCCTCGGTTCGCTCCCGCGGGTGGACCAGACCCGCGCCGAGAAGCTCACCCCGATCCGGGGCACGCCGCCGTCGCTGATCAACCTGCCGTCGGGGTGCCCGTTCGCGCCGCGCTGTCCGATGCGGCAGCCCGAGTGCGTGGAGACGGAGCCGGAACTGCGCCCGGTGGACGGGGGCAAGAACGAGCGCGCCGCGGCCTGCCACTTCCACGAGCGGCTCGAGGGCGCCAAGCCCGGTGACCTGTTCCAGGCCGAAACTTTGGACAGCGAGGCACTGGCCGACTTGGAGGAGCATCGGTGAGCGTGACACTCACAGCCGAAACCGGGCAGCGGACCGCGGTCGTCTCCGCCCGGAACCTGGTCAAGCACTTCCCGGTCCGCTCCCGGGGCTTCATCCGGCGCAAGATCGGTGAGGTGCACGCGGTCTGCGACGTCTCCCTCGACCTGTACCCGCACGAGACGCTGGGCCTGGTGGGGGAGTCCGGCTGCGGCAAGTCGACCACCGCGCGGCTGCTCCTCAACCTCATCCCGGTCACCAGCGGCCAGGTCTTCTACCAGGACAAGGACCTGACCACGCTGTCCCGGTCGGAGATGCGGCCGATCCGGCGGGACCTGCAGATCGTCTTCCAGGACCCGTACGCCTCGCTCAACCCCCGGATGACGGTCTTCGAACTCA
>CAZSNW010000177.1:0-5795 GCA_964608245.1 uncultured Micromonosporaceae bacterium | reverse complement strand
AGGCGGCCGGCATCCTCAAGCACCGCAAGCGCAAGGAGAAGGCGCTGCGCAAGCTCGAGGCGACCGCGGCCAACCTCAACCGGCTCACCGATCTCACCGCCGAGCTGCGCCGCCAGCTCAAGCCGCTGGGCCGGCAGGCCGAGGTGGCCCGGCGGGCCGCCAGCATCCAGGCCGAGCTGCGCGACGCCCGGCTGCGGCTGCTCGCCGACGACCTGGCCACGCTGCGCGAGACCTTGGCGAAGGACCTCGCCGACGAGGCGGCGCTGCGCGCCCGACAGGCGGCGCTGGAGAAGGAGCACACCGAGGTCACCGAGCGGCTGCGCACCCTGGAGGAGGCGCTCGCCGCCGACGTCCCGGCGTTGGAGGCCGCCCAGGACACCTGGTACCAGCTGTCCACCCTCACCGAGCGGCTGCGCGGGGTGGCGCAGCTGGCCGCCGAGCGGGTCCGTCACCTGAGCGCCCCGCCGGAGGACGACACCTCCGGCCCTGACCCGGAGGCGCTCGAGGCGCAGGCCGCCGAGGTACGCGCGGAGGAGGAGGCGCTGCGGGAGGCGCTGGAGGACGACCGGGCGAGGCTCGCCGCCGCCGAGGCGGCCCGGTTGGAGCTGGAGCGCGCCCTGGAGGAGGCGGAGCGCGCCCTGGTCGCCGCCGCCCGTGCCATCGCCGACCAGCGGGAAGGGCTCGCCCGACTGACCGGCCAGGTGGAGGCGGCCCGCAGCCGCGCCGCCGCGGCCGACGAGGAGATCGCACGGCTGGAGACGGCGCTGGCGGAGGCCGAGGAACGCGCCGCCGCCGCGCGCGCCGAGTACGAGGCGGCCGCCGCCGGCGCCGACGAGCAGGACCGCGACACCGCCGACCTGGACATGGCGTACGCGTCGGCGAAGTCCCTGGTCGACGAGGCCGCCGCGGAGGTGGAGGAGCTGTCCCGGGCCGAGCGGGAGGCCGAGCGGGACGCCACCGAGTGGCGGGCCCGGCAGGAGGCGCTGGCGCTGGGGCTGCGCCGCAAGGACGGCGCCGGCATGCTGCTGGCAGCCGGTCCCCGGCTGCCCGGGCTGCTGGGCAGCGTGGCCTCGCTGCTGTCGGTGGCCCCCGGCTACGAGGCGGCGCTGGCTGCCGCGCTGGGCGGGCTGGCCGACGCGGTGGTGGTCGCCGGGGTGGAGGACGCCGCGGAGGCGCTGCGGCTGCTCAAGATCGAGGACGCCGGCCGGGCGGAGGTGCTGGTCCGGGACGTGCCGCCGTCGACGGATCTGCGGCCGGCCGGGGCGCTGCCGGACGGCTGCCGGTGGGTGCTGGACGTGGTGCGGGCGCCCGACGAGCTGCGCCCGGCGCTGGTCCGCGCGGTCGGGGACGTGGTCGTCGCCCCGGACCTTCAGACCGCCACCGCACTGGTCCGCCGGTCACCCTCGCTGCGGGTGGTGACCCTCGACGGCGACCTGGTCGGCGGCCACCGGGCGGCGGGTGGCTCGGCGCGGCAACAGTCGTACCTGGAGGTCCAGGCGGCGGTGGAGGAGGCCCGCGGCCGCCGCGAGGAGGCCGAGGCCCGGCTGGAGACGCTGCGGGAGCAGCTGGCGCAGGCCCGGGCGCGTCGGGAGGAGGCGGAGCGGGCGCTGGTCGAGGCCGACCGGGCGCGCAAGGCCGCCGAGGGGGAGCGCAACGCCGCCGCCCGCCGCCTGGCCGAGAAGGGCGCCGCCGCGCGGTCGGCGGAGGCGGAGGCGCAGCGGCTCGGCCAGGCGCTGGCCGCCGCGGTGGCCGGTCGCGACCAGGCCCTGACGCAGCTCGCCGAACTGGAGGAGCGGCTGGCGGCCGCGCAGGCGGTGCCGCTGGCCGAGGAGCCCTCCACCGAGGAGCGGGACCGGCTCGCCGCCGCGCTGCCCGCGGCGCGGCAGAACGAGCTGGAGGTACGCCTGGCCGTGCGTACCGCGGAGGAGCGGGTGCTGTCGCTGGCCAACCGCGCCGAGCACCTGGAGCGTCAGGCGGCGGCCGAACGGGAGGCCCGCCAGCGCGCCGCGGCCCGCCGGGCGGCCCGGGAACGCGGGGCCGCGGTGGCCGAGGCGGTGCGGGTCGGCGCCGAGATCGTCCTGCAGCGGATCGCCGACAGCCTGGCCGAGGCGGCGCGGCGCCGTGACGAACTGGCGGCCCGCCGGTCCCGGCACGAGGCTGAGGTGGCCCAGGTCCGCGCCGTCGTCCGCGAGCTGGAGGCGGAGCTGGCCCGGTTGACCGACGAGGTCCACCGGGACGAGGTGGCCCGCGCCGAGCAGCGGCTGCGGATCGAGCAGCTGGAGGCGAAGGCGGCCGAGGACTTCGGGATGGACGTGGACACGCTGCTGGCCGAGTACGGCCCGCAGGTGCCGGTGCCGCCGAGCCCCGAGGAGGTGGCGCGGGCGGAGGCCGCGGGCCGGCAGCCGCCGGAGCCGGTGCCGTACGACCGGGCGGTGCAGGAGAAGCGGGCGGCCAAGGCTGAGCGGGAGCTCGCCCTGCTGGGCAAGGTCAACCCGCTGGCGTTGGAGGAGTACGCGGCGCTGGAGGAGCGGTACCGCTTCCTGTCCGAGCAGCTGGAGGACCTCAAGGCCACCCGTCGGGACCTCCTCACGGTTGTCTCCGATGTGGACAAACGGATCCTGGAGGTGTTCTCGTCGGCCTTCGCCGACACCGCCCGGGAGTTCACCGGCGTCTTCCGCACCCTGTTCCCCGGCGGCGAGGGCCGACTGGTGCTGACCGACCCGGACGACATGCTCACCACCGGGGTGGACGTGGAGGCGCGTCCGCCCGGCAAGAAGGTCAAGCGGCTGTCGCTGCTGTCCGGCGGGGAGCGCTCGCTGACCGCGCTCGCCCTGCTGGTGGCGATCTTCAAGGCCCGGCCCAGCCCGTTCTACGTGCTCGACGAGGTGGAGGCCGCCCTCGACGACGTGAACCTGGGCCGGCTGCTCGACCTGCTGCAGGAGCTGCGCAAGCACAGCCAGCTGATCGTCATCACGCACCAGAAGCGGACCATGGAGCTCGCCGACGTGCTGTACGGCACGAGCATCCGTGACGGCGTCACCCGGGTCGTCAGCCAGCGGTTGAAGGACGCGGTACCGGAGGAGGCGCAGGAGTCCGCCGCGTGATGGGTCGGGTGGTCGACACCGCACGGTCGTGGCGTGCCGCCCCGGCGGTGGGTGAGGTCTGACAGGATCGCGGGTATGCAGGACGCGGTTGTCTGGATCGTCGTCGCGGTGGCGGTGGCGGCGGTACTGGTGGTCCTCGCGCTGACCCTGGTCGCCCCCCGACTGCGGCGCAGGGGCGTACCGCCCGCCCCGCCGCAGGTGGGTGCGCCGCCGACGGCGCCCCCGCCGACCGAGGCTCCTCCGGTCGAGGCGCCGCCCAGGGAGGCGCCGACGATCGAGGCTCCGCCGGAGCGGGCGATCCCCGAGCCGCTGCCACCGGTGCTGGAACGGCCGGAGCCGTCGGCCGGTCGGCTCGTGCGCCTGCGCGGCCGGTTGGCCCGCTCCCAGAGCGTGCTCGGCCGCGGCCTGCTGACGCTGCTGTCGCGGGACCGGCTGGACGACGAGGCCTGGGAGGAGGTCGAGGAGCTTCTCATCAGCGCCGACGTGGGGGTCGAACCCACCATGGAGCTGGTGGAGCGGCTGCGTACCCGCACCCGTGTCCTCGGCACCCGCAGCGCCGACCAGCTGCGGGAGCTGCTCCGTGAGGAGCTGGTGGCGGCGCTCGACCCGTCGATGGACCGCACCCTGCACACCGCCCCGGTCGACGGCAAGCCGGCGGTGGTGCTGGTCGTGGGGGTCAACGGGTCGGGCAAGACCACCACCTGCGGCAAGGTCGCCCGGGTGCTGGTCGGCGACGGGCGGCGGGTGCTGCTCGGGGCGGCCGACACGTTCCGGGCGGCCGCCGCCGAGCAGCTCTCCACCTGGGCCGGGCGGGTCGGCGCGGAGGTGGTCCGCGGCCCGGAGGGCGCCGACCCGGCCAGCGTCGCCTACGACGCGGTCCGCCGCGGCGTCGACACCGGGGTCGACACGGTGGTGGTCGACACGGCCGGCCGTCTGCAGACGAAGGTCGGCCTGATGGACGAGCTGGGTAAGGTCAAACGGGTGATCGAGCGGCAGTTGCCCGTGACCGAGACCCTGCTGGTGCTGGACGCCACCACGGGGCAGAACGGGCTGAGCCAGGCGCGGGTGTTCACCGAGGTGGTCGACGTCACCGGCGTGGTGCTCACCAAGCTCGACGGCACCGCCAAGGGCGGGATCATCGTCGCCGTGCAGCGGCAGCTGGGGATCCCGGTCAAGCTGGTCGGCCTCGGTGAGGGTCCGGACGACCTGGCCCCGTTCGATCCGGGGCAGTTCGCTGAGATGCTGCTGGAGGAGGGCAGCGCGTCATCGTGACGACCCATCCCGAGACCGCGCAGGAGATTCCGCTGACGGGTGGCAACGTCAGCACGGTGGTCCGGGTCGCCGACACCGTGCGGCGCAACACCGGACCGTGGACGCCGTCCGTCCACGCCCTGCTGCGACACCTGGAGAAGGTCGGCTTCACCGGGGCGCCCCGGGTGCACGGCGTGGACGAGAAGGGTCGGGAGATCCTCTCCTATGTAGACGGTGAGTGCGGATCGTACCCGCTGCCGCCGCACTGGGTGACCGACGAGGCCCTGGTCACGGTGGCGACCATGCTGCGGATGTTCCACGACGCCCAGCGCGGCTTCCGGCCGCCGAAGAACGCGGTCTGGCGGTCGTTCGGCCCGCCGCCGCCGGACGCCGAGGTCGTGTGCCACCACGACGCCGCCCCGCACAACGTCGTGTGGCGGCCGGACGGCACGCTGGCGCTCATCGACTTCGATCTCGCCTCGCCCGGTTCCCGGCTCTACGACGTGGCGTACGCGGCGTGGACCTGGGTGCCGCTGTTCTCCGACCGCGACTCGATCACCCTGGGGTGGCACAGCCCCGACCGGCCGCGTCGGCTGCGGCTGTTCGCCGACGCGTACGGGCTGATCCCGCGCGACCGGCGGCGCTTCGTGCAGACCATCCGACGCCGGATCATCGACCACGTGGAGGGCATCCGGCGGATGGCCGCCGCCGGTGACCCGGCGTTCATCCGCATCGTGCGCAACGGGCACCTGCGGCGTCCGCTGCGCGACCTGCGGCTGCTCGACTACGAGCGGCACGAACTGGAGCGGGCGCTGCGCTAGCGGCTGTCTGGCGCCGGGCGTCCGCTGACGGACGCCCGGCGCGGCGCGTACCGGGTCGGGCGTCCGGGTGTGGGGCGTGCCGGGGCGGCCGCCGGCCGGGGCCCGTTACCCTTGCGGGGACGGGCGCCGTGAGCCCGGGCGGTGCCGGACCGTGACGCGGGCACCACGGTCCGGGCGTTCACCGCGACGCCAGAACCCGACGGACAGGATGAGACCACGTGTTCGAAACCCTCAGTGACCGGCTGTCCGGCATCCTCGGGCGGCTGCGCGGCAAGGGCAGGCTCACCGACGAGGACATCGGGGTCGCCGCGCGCGACATCCGGTTGGCCCTGCTCGAGGCCGACGTGGCGCTGCCGGTGGTGCGGGCGTTCATCGCCCGGGTGCGGGAGCGCGCCCGCGGCGCGGAGGTGTCGCAGGCGCTCAACCCGGGCCAGCAGGTCATCAAGATCGTCCACGAGGAGCTGGTGGAGATCCTCGGCGGCGAGGCCCGCCGGTTGCGGCTGGCCAAGCACCCGCCGACCGTGATCATGCTGGCCGGTCTGCAGGGTTCGGGTAAGACCACCCTGGCCGGCAAGCTCGCCCGGTGGCTGAAGGAGCGCGGCCACTCGCCGCTGCTCGT
>CAZSNW010000176.1:0-5813 GCA_964608245.1 uncultured Micromonosporaceae bacterium | reverse complement strand
TCCGGCTGATCGACCAGTCCCGGGCGTTGGCCAGCCACTTGCCGAACGAGCCGTCGCGCACATGCCCCGGTATCCAGTTGATCTGCTGGTTGAGCTCGACCATCCGGTCCTTGAACCGGGTCACGGCCACGAACCAGCTCGACACCGCCTTGTAGACCAGCGGCGTGTCACACCGCCAGCAGTGCGGGTACGCGTGCACGTACGGCTCCTGGCGCACCAGCACGCCGCGTTCGCGCAACTCTCGCAGCAGCGGCTGGTTGGCCTCGAACACCTGCAGCCCCTCGAACCGGGGCGCGATCGAGGTGAACCGGGTCCGGTCGTCCACGGTGAGCACCGTCGGGATGCCGGCCTCGGTGCAGATGTTGTAGTCGTCCTCACCGTGCGATGGCGCGACCTGCACGATGCCCGTACCGTCCTCGGTAGAGACAAAGTCACCGACCAGCACCGTGAAGGCGTTGGGCACCTCGGCCATCTGCTCGGTGAGGAACTCGAAGACCGGAGTGTACCGGCGACCGGCCAGATCCTGCCCACGGACGGTGCCGAGATGGGTGGCGGTGCCGAACTCGGCCTCGTACGCGGCCAGCCTCGCCTCGGCCAGTACGTACCGGTGGCCGTCCTGCTCCACCACCGCGTACTCGATGTCGGGGCCGACCACCAGCGCGGAGTTGGGCACCAGCGTCCAGGGCATGGTGGTCCACGCCAGCAGCCGCAGCGGACCGCGCAGCAGCTCCGAGGGCGCCTGCGGGTCGGGCGCCAACTCGAACCAGACCGTGGCCGACGGGTCGGTGCGGTCGCGGTAGGTGCCCTCGTCCATCCGGGTCTCGGTGTTCGACAGCGGGGTCTCACACCGCCAGCAGTACGCCAGCACCCGGAAGCCCTCGTAGATCAACCCCTTGCGGTGCAGAGTCGCGAAGGCCCACATGACGCTCTCCATGTAGTCCAGGTCGAGCGTCTTGTAGTCGTTGCGGAAGTCGACCCACCGGGCCTGCCGGCTGACGTACCGCTCCCACTGATTGGTGTAGGCCAGCACTGAGCTGCGGCAGGCGGCGTTGAACTTCTCCACCCCGAGGTCGAGGATCTCGGCCTTGGTGGAGATGCCGAGCTGCTTCTCTGCCTCGACCTCGGCCGGCAGCCCGTGGCAGTCCCAGCCGAACCGGCGCTCCACCCGGCGACCGCGCATGGTCCGGTAGCGCGGCACCACGTCCTTGACGTAGCCGGTGAACAGGTGTCCGTAGTGCGGCAGACCGTTGGCGAACGGCGGACCGTCGTAGAAGACGTACTCGTTGGAACCGTTCTCGCCGGCCGGCCGCTGCTCCACGCTGGCTTCGAAGGTCTTGTCGGCCGCCCAGTAGTCCAGAACCCGCCGTTCCAGAGCCGGGAAGTCGGGGCTCGCGGGTACGCCGGCGGTGTTCTCGTGCAGTGGGTAGGCCATCGCCTGCTCGTTCTCCTCGGGTCGGTCACCGTCTGGTCACCACGCGAGGACGAGCGGCACGGGCCGCCCGCGGTACCACCTCGCTTGGCCGGGGTGCGGGGACCCCGACCCGCTCATTGGCCGGCTGTGACGGGCCGGACCCGTCCGGTTCTACTGAGGCGGGCGGTGCGGACCGCCACGCCCGTTCTTCCGGAGGCTCGCCGGTGATGGCCGGGTCATCGCCGTTGGGGGCAAGGGTACCGCACCGTCACCGGTGCACCACAGCGATATCCTCCGGCGCGCCCGACCGGGCGTACGCGGCGGCGCCGGGCGTAGGGTGCCGGGCGCGACGTCCTACGCGCGGACCCGCTAGCGCCGGTCGGCGTACTCCGGGAACCACAGCGCGATCTCCCGTGCGGCGCTCTCCGGCGAGTCGGAGGCGTGCACCAGGTTCTCGCGGTTGGACAGCGAGAAGTCGCCGCGGATCGTGCCCGGCGCGGCCTTGCGGCCGTCGGTCGCCCCGCACATGGTCCGGACGACCTCGATCACGCCGTCCCCGGACAGGATCATGGCGACCACCGGCCCGGAGGTCATGAACTCCCGCAGCGCCGGGTAGTACGGCCGGCCCAGGTGCTCCTCGTAGTGGCGGTCGGCCATCGCGCCGTCCACCGTCCGCAGCACCATCGCCTCGATGGTCAGACCCTTGCGCTCGAACCGGCCGAGGATCTCCCCCACCAGTCCCCGGCGCACCGCATCCGGCTTGATCAGCACGAGTGTACGCTCGGCGGCCACCGCACCTCCCTGCCGTCACCGGCGGCCCGCCCGCCGGCGACGGCAGCCTACCGGACCGGTGCGCGCCCGCGTGCCGCGCCGTCGGTTTCCACGCCCGCCACCATTAGGCTGACCGCACGATCGAGGCGAGGGAGGTCGGGTGAGCCGCAGGCCGAGCGACCTGGCGACCTTCCGGCGGGTGGTCGCCTGGGGACTCGTCTTCATCGGCGGCTACGTCTTCTTCTTCGGCGTCGGCTACCAGCGGGTGCCGGTGATGCTCGCCGGGGTGGCGATCGGGCTGCTGGCCGCCACCGGCAAGCTCGTCTCCACGCTGCGCGGCGCCGCCCGCCAGTGGGTGCCCGGCACCGGCCAGGTGCTGGAGGTCTCCGCCAAACCGGAGAACGTGCCGTTCGGGCGGTGCGAGATGGTGCTGGCCATCGACGCGCCGGGGCTGCCCAACGACGCGGTCACCCTGCGGGAGCCGCGGGTGCCGGTGTCGCTGTGGCCGACCGTGGGCGACCTGCTGCCGATCGAGGTGGCGGCCGACGACATCCGCCGCGTCCGGATCCTGTGGCCGGAGCCGGAGGAGCAGGCGGACGAGGCCGGGGACGACACGGCGGAGGCCGGGCCGGACGACGACGCGTGGGACGAGGGCGACCCGCTGTTCCGCCGCGGTGACCGGCGGCGCGCCGAGGCCGCCGACGGCACCGTGGCGGCGCCGCTGTCGGAGGTCCCGGAGGACCACGACGGGATCGACTTCGCGCTCGACGGCCCGCCCACCATCGACCTGCCGGTGGTCCACGCCGACGCCGGCGGGACGCGGGTGCCCCGGCAGGCCGGCCGCCGACCCAGCCCGGTACCGCGCCCCGCGGAGGCCGCCACCGTGGTGGTGCCCGCCCGCGACCCGGCCGACGCCTCCGACGAGGCGCGCCCGTCCGGCGGGTCGGCGGCCGCCGACGACCACCCGGCGGCCGCCGCCACGCCGCCCGAGGGCGGTGCGGCAGCCTCCGCGGGTGGTCCCGAGACGGCGGCGACGGTCGAGATGCCCCGGGCCGGGGCGGTCCGCGGGGTCGGGGTGACCCTGCTGGTGCGGGACCTCGAGGTCTCCCGGCGCTTCTACATGGAACTGCTCGGCTTCGCCGAACTCGACCGCGCCGAGACCGAGTCGGTGCTGATCGCCGGCGACACCATCCTGGTGCTGCGCCAGAGCCGCCAGCTGGAGCCGGTCCGGCACCGGGTGGTGCACCTGCACGTGGAGGTGGACGACGTGGGGACCGCGTACGAACGCCTGCGCGAGGCCGGGGTCCGGTTCACCTCACCGCCGCGGGTGGTGACCCGCGGGGAGCGGATGGAGCAGTGGGCGGCGGCGTTCCGTGACCCGGACGGGCACGGGATCGCGATCACCCGGTGGCGCCGTTACTGAGACCGACGGCGGCGCCGGCCGTGCTTCACGCGGCACCACCGGGCGGCACCGCCCGGCTCAGCGCACCAGCAGCGCGCGGGCGTCGGCCACGGTGAACACCGAGCCGGTCACCAGCACCCCCACCCCGCCCAGGGTCGGGTCCACGCCCTCCTCGGCCAGCGCCACCGCGACCTCCAGCGCGTCGGCGAGCCGCGGCACCACGCGTACCCGGTCCTCGCCGAACACGTCGACGGCCGCCGCGCCGAGCTTGTCGGCCGGCAGCGCCCGCGACGAGCTGTTGGTGGTCGCCACCACCGCGTCGCACACCGGCTCCAGCAGGTCCAGCATGCCGGTGAGGTCCTTGTCGGCGAGCACCGCCAGCACCACCACCAGCCGCCGGAACGCGAACTCGTCGGCGAGCGCCGCCACCGTCGCCGCCATGCCGTGCGGGTTGTGCGCGGCGTCCAGCAGCACGGTGGGCGCGGTGCGCACCCGTTCCAGCCGGCCCGGGACGCGGACCTCGGCGAAGCCCTGCCGCACCAGGTCGACGTCGGCGGCCCGGCCGAGCAGCGCCTCCACCGCCGCCAGCGCCACCGCCGCGTTCTGCGCCTGGTGGGCGCCGTGCATGGGCAGGAACACGTCCTCGTAGGTGGCGTGCAGCCCCTGCAGGGTGAGCAGCTGCCCGCCGACCGCGACCTGCCGCTGCAGCACCCCGAACTCGGCGCCCTCCCGGGCGACCGTGGCGCCGACGTCGGCGCAGCGGGAGAGGATCGCCCGGGCCGCCTCCTCCGGTTGGGCGGCGAGGACCACGGTGGCGCCCTGGTGGATGATGCCCGCCTTGGCGTGGGCGATGTCCGCCACCGAGTCACCGAGCCACGTGGTGTGGTCCAGCCCGATCGGGGTGATCACGCACACCCCGGCCTGGAGCACGTTGGTGGAGTCCTCGGCCCCGCCCAGGCCGACCTCCACCACCGCCACGTCCACCGGCGCGTCCGCGAAGGCGGCGAACGCCATGGCGGTCGTCATGTCGAAGAACGTCAGCGTCTCGTCGTGCTGGGCGTCCAGCAGCTCGGCCACCGGGGCCAGCTCCTGGTACACCTGGGCGAACCGCTCGGGGCTGATCCACTCGCCGTCGATGACGATCCGCTCCCGCACGGTGGCCAGGTGCGGGCTGGTGTAGCGGCCGGTCCGCAGCCCGTGCACCCGCAGCAGCGCGTCGACCATCGTGGTGGTGGACGTCTTGCCGTTGGTGCCGGTGACGTGCACGGACGGGTACGCCCGCTGCGGGTTGCCCAGCGCGTCCAGGAACTCCTCAATGCGGCTGAGATCGAAGACCATCCGGGTGAAGCCGCGTTCCAGCAGCTCCGCCTCTGCCTGCGCGTACTCGTCCACCTGGGGTCCCCTTTCCCGGCGCACACGCCGGCGCCTGCTGTGCCCGACCGTGGTTCCCGTGTCGACGTGCCACGGCCCACCCGCGCCGCGGGAGGTGTCGACGCGGTCCGCCGGCCGCGGCCGCCTGACGGCGGCCGCGGCCGGGCACGGTCAGCCGAGCGCTTCCAGCGCCGCCGCGATCCGCGCCAGCTCCGCCTCGGCGTCGGCCAGCCGCTGACGCGTCTGCTCCACCACCTGCGGCGGCGCCTTGGCGAGGAAGCCCTCGTTGGCGAGCTTCGCCCGGGCCTGCCGGGCCTCCTTCTCCGCCGCGGCACGGTCCCGCTCCAGCCGGGCACGTTCGGCCGCCACGTCGATCGCGCCCCGGGTGTCCAGCTCCACCGCGACGTCGGCGGCGAGCGTGAGCCGGGCGGTGGCGGCGAACCCGTCGGCCGGCGCGTCCAGCCGCGCCAGTGACCGGATCACCGTCTCGTGCGCGGCCACCCCGGCGGCCGCCAGGCCCTCGAGCCGGGCCGCCACCCGCTGGCCGGGCCGCAGCCCCTGGTCGGCCCGGAACCGGCGCAGCTCGGTGACCAGCCGCTGCACCAGCGCGATCTCCCGCTCGGCGGCGTCGTCGTAACGCGACGGGTCGGCCTTGGGCCACTCCGCGGTCACCAGCGTCTCGCCGCCGGTGAGCGCCCGCCACATCTCCTCGGTGATGAACGGCAGGATCGGGTGCAGCAGCCGGAACAGCCGGTCGAGCACCTCACCGAGCACCCGGCGCACCGTCTCCGCCGGCTGCCCGCCGGCGGCCAGCACCGGCTTGACCAGCTCCAGGTACCAGTCGCAGACGTCGTCCCA
>CAZSNW010000175.1:0-5826 GCA_964608245.1 uncultured Micromonosporaceae bacterium | reverse complement strand
CCTGCTGCTCGACGAGCCCACCAACGACCTGGACGTGGAGACCCTGTCCAGCCTGGAGAACGCCCTGCTGGACTTCCCCGGCTGCGCGGTGGTGATCTCCCACGACCGGATGTTCCTCGACCGGGTGGCGACCCACATCCTCGCCTGGGAGGGCGACGAGGAGAACCCGGCCAAGTGGTTCTGGTTCGAGGGCAACTTCGAGTCGTACCTCAAGAACAAGGTCGAGCGGCTGGGTGAGGAGGCGGCCCGTCCGCACCGGGTGACCCACCGACGGCTCACCCGCGACTGACCGGACGACCATGCGGCTCCCGGTGGCGGGCGACGCCCGGGTGTTCCTCACCCGGCTGGTCCGGCTGGACGCGGCGGCACTGGTCCGGTTGCGGCCGGACGCCTCGGGGACGCGGACCGCGCTGTGGGCACGGCTGCCGTGGGGGGTGCTGGTGACCCGCACGGTCGACGGCGCGGTGGACGGCGACCGGACCGTGTCGGCCGCCGCACTGCTGGCGGCCGAGGACGGGTGGCCGCCGGCGCAGGACCACCGGTGGCGGTGGTCGCTGCCGGTCGGTCCGGGGCAGGTGGTGGAGTCGCTGCCGGCCCACCGGGTGGGCCGGATCGCCGGTGCCGCCGCCGAGACGCTGCGCCAGGTGACCGCCGCCGGGGTCGGGGGCCGGCCGGTGGGCGTCCGCACGGTACGCGACGCGCTGCTGGACCACGTGGCGGTGGTGGTGGAGGACCCGTCCGGCCGGGTCGAGGTGCCGGTGCGGGTGGTGCAGGCGGTGGTCCGGATGGGGTTCCTCGGCTGCGGGGAGGACCCGGTGCGGGTGCGGCGGTCCGGCCGGTGGGTGGGCCTGGCGGCCCGGTTCGGCACCGCCTGGCTACCGCCGGCCGGGGTGCTGACCGTGCGACCGGTCCCGCACCGGACCGGGTGACGTCACTCGGGGCTGTTGACCATGAACTGGGCGGCGCGCACCAGGTAGTCCCACATGGCGGCGTCCTGCTCGGGGGTCAGGTCCAGGGTGTCCATGGCGCGCCGCATGTGCCGTAGCCAGGCGTCCCGTTCGGCCGGGCCGATCTTGTACGGCATGTGGCGCATCCGCAGCCGCGGGTGCCCCCGCCGCTCCGAGTAGGTGCGGGGCCCGCCCCAGTACTGCATGAGGAACAGCGCGAGCCGCTCCGCCGCCGAGCCGAGGTCCTCCTCCGGGTACAGCGGCCGCAGGAGGGGGTCCTCGGCCACCCCGGCGTAGAACTCGGCCACGAGCTTGCGGAAGGTGGGCTCCCCGCCCACCGCCTCGTAGAAGGTGCCGACCCCGGGCATCGGAACACTGCTGCGCACCCCTCAATGGTGCCAGGCGCCCGGGCCGACGCCGGCGACGGTGCACCAGGTCGACGCCGCCCACCGGGTGGGACACAGGTGTCGGTGAGCGGCGTGTCAGTCCATGCCCGACCGTCGGCCGGCTGGTTGCGGCTGGTCAGCCGGCGCCGCCGGGTCAGTGGATCCGGCCAGGTCACCCGGCGCGCCTTCGTCGACGGCCGACCGCGGGGTGGGCGGACGGGTCTCGGCGTCCAGGTCGATGGCGGCGGGAGTCGCGTCGTCGGTGGCGGGCCTGGCCGCGCTCTCGGACTCTTCGGCGCGCTGCCGCTCCAGGGCCGCGGTCTCCTCGATCGCCCGGTTGAAGAACTCCAGCCGCGGCCACCGCAGCGCCAGGACCAGCATGAAGAACACACCGACGGTGCACCACAGACCCACCACCTGGTGCAGCGGCAGCACCTTGGTCAGCAGACCGGCGAGCAGCACCGCCAGCCCCTGGAGGATCTGCATGCCGGAGTTCATCACGCCGAACGCCCGCGCCCGGTAACCGTGCCGCAGGATCTGGACGAACATGCCGTTGAGCGTCGGCACCATGCCGGCCATGACGAACCCGCAGGCGGTGGCCATCGCCACCACGCCGACGATCCCCGGGTTGACGAGCGACGGGACCATGGTCATCGGCGCCAGCACCGCCAGCACGGGCACCAGCC
This sequence comes from uncultured Micromonosporaceae bacterium, assembly GCA_964608245.1. GTDB lineage: Bacteria > Actinomycetota > Actinomycetes > Mycobacteriales > Micromonosporaceae > Natronosporangium. The sequence continues at coordinate 3,807 of CAZSNW010000175.1, read as the reverse complement.
GGCGCCGGACGCTGGGGGCCAGCAGCCGGCTGATGAGCAGGCCGCCCAGCACCATGCCCAGCGGGTTCGAGACCATGATCAGGCCCTGGTAGATCCCGCGCCGCACGCCGGAGCTCTGCTCCGCCAACGCGTCGGCCCAGCCGATCGCCAGCCCTTCCGGCAGGATGGCGAACAGCATCGACGCGAAGACGATGATCGCGATGACGCGCAGCGCCGGGGTGCCGAACACGACCCGGAACCCTTCGGCGGTCTCCCGCAGCAGGGTGGTGCGCTGCCCGGCCCCGATCGCCGGCGGCCGGTCCTGCAGCCCGACCTGCTGCAGCACCGCTGAGACCAGGAACGTGATCATGGTGACCACGATCGCCAGCCGGGGGTTCCACTGGGCGGCCACCAGCGCCCCGGCCATGTACCCGGCGACCTGGGTGGCCTGGCCGAACGCCTGGTTGATGGCGATGCCCATGACGACCTTCTCGCCGGGCAGCACCAGCGGCAGCAGCGCGGAACGTGCCGCCTGCGACGGCGGGGCCAGCAGCGCCACCCCGAACAGCAGCAGGAGCGCCACCGGCAGCGGCATGCCGGGCAATGCGACCAGCCCGAGCAGGGCGGCGCGGATCACGTCGCAGGCGACCATCACCGGCCGGTACCGCAGCCGTTCGGCGAGCGCGGCCAGGAACGGCCCGCCGAGGATCCACGGAGCGTACGAGATCGCGAAGGCGGCGGCGGCCAGCGCCATGTCGTCCGTCTCGACGAAGACCAGCACCATGACGACGGCGCGGGCCATGTAGTCGCCGATCGACGACAGCTGGGTCGCCGAGAAGAGGGCGCGGTACTCTCCGACGGCGAAGACCTCGGAGAACGTCACCTTGCGCTCGGTGACGCCGCGACGGCTTGTCACCCGTAAGCCTCCCGTCATCGATCACTGGCGCACAGTGATGAGCCTGTACGGATTCTGCCCGATCGAACGACGTCGCGCCAGTGCTAACGGTTGGTGTCAGTGTCCGGAATCCGGCTGACGCCACCGGAAACGACCGGCCGGTATCGGCGGGGATCCGGGACCGGATGGACCGAACGATCCGTCCCGTTCCGAATGATCGTCGACGCGGGTCGGGCACCGGTACGCCGTCGGATCCCGCGTCCGGCCGGGCCGGACCGGTGTCAGGAGTGTCGGCCAGCTCATAAGCGGTAGGCAACCGGCCCGAACATCGGCGATTATTGCGGTAACGGCCCAGAGCGGGCCGTGCCCTCCTGGGCGGCCGATGGCGGAGGTTCCACCGCGATGCCTGACATACGACGCCCGGCGAGCTCGGGCGCGTTGGTTCTCAACGCCACGTACGAGCCGCTGGGTGTCGTGTCGGTGCGGCGGGCCGCCATCCTCGTCCTGACCGCCAAGGCGGTGTGCGTCGCCGACGGCGACGGGATCCTGCACAGCCCCCGCTTCCAGATGCCGGTGCCGTCGGTGGTGCGGCTCACCCGGTACGCGAAGGTGCCCTACCGGGCCGAGGTCGGGCTCTCCCGGCGGGCGGTGTTCGCCCGTGACGGCGGCCGGTGCGCGTACTGCCGTGGGGTGGCCGAGACGATCGACCACATCATGCCGCGCAGCCGCGGCGGCCGGCACAGCTGGGAGAACGTCGTCGCCGCCTGCGCCGCCTGCAACCACCGCAAGGGCGACCGCACACTCGAGGAGCTGGGCTGGCAGCTGCACACCGTGCCGCGGGTGCCGCGCGGGGCGAGCTGGCGGGTGCTGGGCCACCGCAGCCCGGACCCCCGCTGGTTCGAGTTCCTCACCTTCAACTGACGGGGTGTCGGCGTCTCACGAGGGGTCGACCAGGCGGGCGAACACCACCACGTTGTCCTCGTAGCCGACGTCCCCGCCGAGCCACCGGCCACCGCAGGTGATCAGCCGCAGCTCGCGGTCGGCGAAGTCGCCGTAGACCTCGTCGGGCAGCCGTTGCTTGTGGTACGCGCGGACCGCGGTGACCTCGAACCGGACGCGCCCGCCGTCGTGGCGTACCACCTCGATCTCGTCCCCGGGGCGCAGCTGCGGCACCCGGTGGAAGACGGCCGGGCCGTCGCGGTCGTCCACGTGGCCGACCAGCACCGCGGCGCCGTGCCTGCCGGGCACCGGGCCGTCGGCGTACCAGCCGACCTCATGGGAGCGGGACAGCGGCGGCGCCTCGATCGCGCCGTCCGACGTGAGCCCCACCGGGCGGACCGGGGCGTCGACCCCGATCGCGGGGATGGACAGGCCCACCGGGGTGGCCGGGTGAGGCTCGGCGGGAAGGTCCGCGGTCGGCTGAAGCACCCGTCCGACCGCGATCCCGGCGGCGTACAGCGTCGCCAGACCCACCGCCAGCCCGGCCGGGACCCGCCAGCCGTTCACGGCGCCCCCGGTCCTCAGGCGGCCCGGCGCCGCCAGGCGCGGACCAGGAGCGCGAGGGTGAGCAGCACCACCCCGGACACCACCGCCGGGCCCATCGGCGGGTCCTCCGCGTCGGCGGTGCCGCCCCCGCCGGTGGCCGGCCCGGTCGTCGGCCGGGCCATCTGCAGCACGAACAGGTCGGTGGAGGCGACCATCCCGTTGGGGCAGCGCAGGTTCACCGGGTAGTTGCCGCGGCTGGTGTCGCCCGGCACGGTGACCGTGCCGGACAGTACGTCGGAGCGGCCGAGCGGCTGCAACGTGACCTCGGGGAAGGCCCGCGAGCGGACGGTGGCCTGCTCCACCCGCTCCCCGCAGCCGGCCCGGATCTCGAGCTGCCGGCCCGCCTGGATGGTGTCCGGCCGCAGCTCGATGAAGGCGTCGGTCTGGGCGTCGGCCGGGGTCGCCGCCAGCGCCGCTGCCAGCAGCACCGCCCCGACCAGGCCCCCCGTGCGTGCCAGCCCGGACATGTCTCCGATCGTGCCACCGGCCGGCGGGCGGTTCGGCGGATCCGCGAAACTGGCCGGCCCGGACGGGGATGTCCCCGCCCGGGCGGGTCGGCCTAGGCTTGGCACCGACCCCCGTGACGGTCGGGCGGCCGGGCCCCACCGGGTCGGGCAGCCACCGTCGCCCACCCCCGACGGCAGGAGCGAGGATGCAGCGTGGCGAAGCGGACGCGCGACGGCGCGACGAGGCGGACCCTGGGCACCGGCACCTGTTCCATGTCCCGCCCGCCGAGGGCGGGCGGTACCCGGAGGCGGCGTACCTGGCGGGCAACTCGCTGGGCCTGCAGCCCCGGGCGGTGCGGGAGGAGCTGTTGGCCGACCTCGACGCCTGGGCGACCCTGGCGGTCGAGGGCCACGTGCGCGGCAACCGGCCGTGGCTGCCCTACCACGAGCCGCTGACCGCGCCCATGGCCCGGCTGGTGGGCGCGCTGCCGGCTGAGACCGTGGTGATGAACTCCCTGACGGTCAACCTGCACCTGCTCATGGCGGCCTTCTACCGGCCGGCCGGTGAGCGTACCCGGATCCTCATCGAGGACCACGCGTTCCCCTCCGACAGCTACGCGGTGCGCAGCCAGGCGAAGTGGCACGGGCTGGACCCGGACACCACCGTGCTGCGGCTCGCCCCGCGAGCGGGGGAGGACACGCTGCGCACCGAGGACGTGTGTGACCTGTTGGAGAAGGAGGGCCACACGGTCGCGCTGGTGCTGTTCGGCGGGGTGAACTACCTCACCGGCGAGCTCATGGACATCCCGACCATCACCCGCGCCGGTCAGGCGGCCGGGGCGGTGGTCGGCTGGGACCTCGCGCACGCGGCCGGCAACGTGGAGCTGGCGCTGCACGACTGGGGGGTCGACTTCGCGGCCTGGTGCTCGTACAAGTACCTCA
>CAZSNW010000174.1:0-5839 GCA_964608245.1 uncultured Micromonosporaceae bacterium | reverse complement strand
AGCTCTACGGGACGCTCCGAGAGGTCAGGCTGCTCGCGACCGATCTCCGGGAGCACCCGAAGCGGTACCTGAACATCTCGCTGTTCTGATCGCGACAGGAGGCAGGCGGCCGCGGCACGCGGATTGCCAGCCTCCCGGCGCCCGAGGCGATGAGGCCCCGCTGCGCGGAGGCCGTTCGGCTGGGAGCCACCCGCGCTGCGGGCTGGCTCCTTTGCCGTACCGGACTGCAACGCGGGGGGCGAGATGCACTTCGAACTGCTGGACTCGGACGTGGTCGGCGGCAGGGCGACGACGATCGGCCGGATCTCGGCGATCGGGAACCGCTGGAGGGTGCAGGTCGAAACGGTTCACGCCACGGAGGGGTGGCGCGGCCGGCTGGTCTTTCGCCCGGACTCTCCGGCCGGCGGGGAGCCGACGCGGACCGTACGCCCTGCGCGGCCAGAGCCGGATCGAGATCCTGCACGCGGCGTACCAGTTACCGGAGCAGCGCCTGAGGGAACTCCTGTTTTCCCTGGGCTGAGCCGGTCCCGTGCCGAAGACGGGATTGAATCTTGCGATTTTCCGCAGTGGAAGGCTCCGCGGCGGCCGCGATGTTGGAGACGCGGCGACCGGGATGAACGGTGCAAAGGGGCCGGGCGGAGTGCCGGACAGGACCGGGAGGTCTCATGTCGTCCACGTCGATCGCCTCGAGACTGCTTGTTCCGCCTCGGATCACGGGCCACGGCCCGGGCCGGGACGGGCGGGACGGGAGCGCCACGTGAGCCAGGGGCTGCAATTGATCCTGATGGTCTTCGCGACCATCGGTTACGCCGGCGCAGGTGCATCCTTCGCGGTCGCACGTCAGCGTCAGCTCAGCGAAGGCGATCGCGACCTGGGGATGATCGCCGTGGCGGCGATGCTCTTCACCTTCGGCGCGCTCTGCACCGCCGTGGGTGTCGGGCTGCTCGGCGTCCTCGCCTTCGGCGGCGTCGTCCTCTGGACGAGCTACGTCCTGATGGCCCAGCGGCTCGGGATCTTCCGGATCGAAGCGCACCACCGTTCCTCGTCCGAGGAGGAGGCCGCCGAGGAGAAACGCCGAACAGGGTAGGCTCGTCCGTCCATCCAGTCCAGGATCAGGGGCACGACGCACCGCTCCATCTCCTGGGCGAGCGCGTACCCCGTCGGCGCCGTTCGGGCCGCGGCGGCCGGTATCGGCGGCGGACGGCCTCGCGGGACGTGGCCGGTTGGGAAGGCGGCCGCCGCCCAGGCCAGCGCCGGGCGTACGCGTGCGGGCGCGATGCCGGTCCGGACGAGCGAAGTTTCGAAGCGGCGCAGCGACCCGGCCCTCCGGTGGCGGGTATCGCCGTTCAGGAGCAGCGCCGCCGTCGCCAGGCGCGTGATGTCGTCGCGCGCGCGTCCCGCCGCCTCGTCCCAGCGTCCCTTTCGCAGGGCGCGGCGCACGACGGCACCCCCCTCTTCGACCCATTCGAGCAGGCAGTTCGCGCAGAAGACGGCGTCGGGCCAGGTGAAGCGGATCCGGATCGGGGCGAGCGATGGCGGCCAGAGCGGGATCCCGTCGGCGAGGGCGTCGACCAGCATCGGTGTCCGGGCGCCGACCCGGAGGTCCGCCTCAGGAACGGCCCACGGCTCGACGCGGACGCCGGTGGACCGGTGGACGTCGTCGGCGATCGCGGCGACGAGCGCGGCGGCGGCGTCGCGCTCCTCGGGGTCGATGGCGCAGAGGGCGAGGATGTCGACGTCGGAGTCGCGCCGGAAATCGCCGCGGGCTTTGGAGCCGAAGAGGAGCGCGGCGGTCAGGCGCGGCTCGCCGTGGTGGAGCGCTCGCCGGATGAGTGCGGCCACGGCGGCGCGTTCCGGGCGGGTCAGCGAGGGTACGGGCGCGATCATCGGCGAGTCGTATCCGGTCGTCGTGACGGCGGTTTCCTGGCGATCCCCGGGGAGGGGGGGGCAAGAGCCGTTCCAGCGGGTGGGGCGGCGCCTCGTCGGGAGAACGGTTGATCGGAGAACGGGGTACCGTGTACTTTGTGTGATTTCCCGGACGGGGCGGACGGGGCGCGGCGCACGGGGGGGCGCGGGCCGGCCGCCGGCGGAGGGGTCTACGGCGACGAGAGGGTATGGCGAACGACAACGACCTCATGGAGAAGCTCGTCTCGCTCTGCAAGCGACGGGGCTTCATCTTCCAATCTTCCGAGATCTACGGCGGCACCGGCTCGGTTTGGGACTACGGTCCGCTCGGCGTCGAGCTGAAGAACAACCTCAAGGCGGCGTGGTGGCGCGCGATGGTGCACGAGCGCGACGACGTCGAGGGCATCGACGCGGCGATCCTGATGCACCCGCGGGTCTGGGAGGCGAGCGGGCACGTTGCGGGCTTCACGGACCCGCTCGTCGAGTGCAGGAACTGCCACCGTCGGTTCCGGGCGGACAACCCCGAGATCCAGGAGGGGCAGTGCCCGGTCTGCGGCACGAAGGACGCGTTCGGCGAGCCGCGGATGTTCAATCTCATGTTCAAGACGTTCATGGGCCCGGTCGAGGAGGCGGCGGCCACCGTCTACCTCCGGCCGGAGACGGCGCAGGGGATCTTCGTCAACTTCCAGAACGTCCTGACGGCGACCCGCCAGCGCGTGCCTTTCGGGATCGCGCAGATCGGCAAGGCGTTCCGCAACGAGATCACGCCGGGCAACTTCATCTTCCGGACCCGCGAGTTCGAGCAGATGGAGCTGGAGTTCTTCGTCGAGCCCGGCACCGACGAGGAGTGGCACGAGTACTGGATCCAGAAGCGCTGGGACTGGTACGTCGACCTCGGCCTGTCGCCGGACAACCTGCGCCGCTACGAGCACCCCAAGGAGAAGCTGTCCCACTACTCGAAGCGGACCGTCGACATCGAGTACCGGTTCGGGTTCCCCGGCGCCGAGTTCGCCGAGCTGGAGGGGATCGCCAACCGGACCGACTTCGACCTGGGTACGCACAGCCGGCACTCCGGGGTCGACCTGTCCTACTACGACCAGGAGAAGGGGACCCGCTGGATCCCGTACGTCATCGAACCGTCCGCCGGCCTGACCCGGACGATGCTCGCGTTCCTGCTTGAGGCGTACGACGTGGACGAGGCGCCCAACACCAAGGGCGGGGTCGACAAGCGGACCGTGCTGCGGTTCGACAAGCGGCTCGCCCCGGTGAAGGTGGCGGTGCTGCCGCTGTCCCGCCACGCCGACCTGTCGCCGAAGGCGCGGGACCTGGCCGCGGCGCTGCGCAAGCACTGGAACGTGGAGTTCGACGACTCGCAGGCGATCGGGCGCCGCTACCGCCGACAGGACGAGATCGGTACGCCGTACTGCGTGACCGTCGACTTCGAGACCCTCGACGACGACGCGGTGACCGTGCGGGACCGCGACACCATGGTGCAGGAGCGGGTGCCGATCACGGGGGTGGAGCGGTACCTGCGGGAGCGGCTGGACGGCTAGCCCGTCGCGTGATGCGGGCGCCCGCCCCGACCGGGGCGGGCGCCCGTACACGTCGTTTGGATCAGGCCGCCGGCACCTGGTAGGTCGGGCGGATCACCGCCCGGGCCAGCGTGTGGAAGGTCAGGTGGAAGCCGACCACGGCCGGGCTCACCTGCGGGTTGACCGGCAGCTTCTCCACGTCGACCGCGTGCACCGCGAACAGGTACCGGTGCGGCCGGTCACCCGCCGGCGGCGCAGGCCCGCCGTAGTTCGACTCGCCGTAGTCGTTGCGGATGTGGTACGAGCCGTCCGGCGCCGGCGCGCCGGTGGCGAGCTCGGTCACGTAGGCGGGCACGTCCACCAGCACCCAGTGCCAGAAGCCGCTACCGGTCGGCGCGTCCGGGTCCAGGCAGGTGATCACGAAGCTCTTGGTCTCCGCCGGGAAACCCGACCACGCGAGGTGCGGAGAGATGTTCTTGCCGCCGACCGCCTGGTGCGCGTGCTGGATGTCCATCGGTTGGCCGTCGACCACGTCGTTGCTGCGCAGCACGAACGTGGGTACGGCCGGCAGCAGCGCGTACGGGTCGGGGGCCAGAGGCCGGTCGAGGTTCATGCGACTCCTTGGTCCGGAACTCTGCTTGTCGCGGCCCATCGTATGGGTCGACCGCCGTCGGTTCCAGCGTCAGCCGCCCGAGTCGTCCAGTTCCGCCCCGACCGGCACGGTCTCGTCGTCCCGGTCGTCCAGCCAGCCGTGCGGCAGGTGCACCCGGGCCGGCGTGTTGGTGCGGCCCCGCGGCCGGCCCAGCACCTGGGGCGGGTAGGGGGCGGTGGGGTCCAGCTCCGCCAGCAGGTCATCCAGTTCGGACAGAGAGCTGGCGGAGGCGAGCCGGCGGCGCAGCTCCGAGCCGACCGGGAAGCCCTTGAGGTACCAGGCGACGTGCTTGCGGAAGTCGGTCACCCCGCGCCGCTCGTCGCGGTACCACTCGACGAACATCTCCGCGTGGCGGCGCATCACCCGCGCCACCTCGCCCAGGTTCGGCAGCATCCGCTCCGACCGGCCGGAGAAGGCCGCCGCCAGGTCGGCGAACAGCCACGGCCGCCCGAGACAGCCGCGGCCGACCACCACCCCGTCGACGCCGGTGTGCTCGCGCATCCGCAGGGCGTCCTCCGCCTCCCAGATGTCGCCGTTGCCCAGCACCGGGATCTCCAGCGCCTCCTTGAGCGCCGCGATCGCGTCCCAGTCGGCGGTCCCGGCGTACCGCTGGGCGGCGGTACGCCCGTGCAGGGCCACCCACGCCACCCCGGCGTCCTCGGCGATCCGCCCGGCCTCCAGGTAGGTGAGGTGGTCGGCGTCGATGCCGGTGCGCATCTTCACGGTGACCGGGATCCCGGCCGGCGCGGCGGCGGCCACCGCGGCGGCGACGATCCGGCCGAACAGCCTGCGCTTCCACGGCAGCGCCGCCCCGCCGCCGCGGCGCGTGACCTTCGGCACCGGGCAGCCGAAGTTGAGGTCGATGTGGTCGGCGAGGTCCTCCTCCACCACCCGGCGGACCGCCCGCTCGGTCGTCACCGGGTCGGTGCCGTACAGCTGCAGGCTGCGCGGCCGCTCCCCGGAATCGAACTCGATCAACCGCAAAGTCTTCGGGTTGCGCTCCACCAGCGCCACCGTGGTGACCATCTCGCACACGAACAGTCCGGCGCCGTACTCCCGGCACAGCCGCCGGAACGGCAGGTTGGTCACCCCGGCCATCGGCGCGAGCACCACGGGTGGGTCGACCAGGTGGTCGCCCAGCCGCAACGGCCCGGGCAGCCCCCGGCCGGCGGGCGTGGTCCCGGGTGTGGCCCCGGTGGTGGTGGTGGAGGTCGTGGTCAACGGTGGATCTCCTCGCGACAGGCGTGACCGGGGTCGACTGCTGGGAACCGGTGCCGTCTGCCCGTTGTGCTACCGCGGCGCGCGTAGGATCGCGTACGCCTGGAAATGTAACGTCCATGCCCCGGGGGCGACGAGCGGGCGGACGGGGGGCCGTCGATCGGTGGGGCGCGTGACGTGGTCGCGTCCGGGCCCGAGCACGCAGCGGTGTGGGGAGGCGACGCCATGACCAAGTACGTGTACGACTTTGCCGAGGGCAACAAGGACATGAAGGATCTTCTCGGCGGGAAGGGTGCGAACCTCGCCGAGATGACCAACCTGGGGTTGCCGGTACCGCCCGGTTTCACCATCACCACCGAGGCCTGCCGGGTCTACCTCGCCACCGGTGAGCCGCCGGCCGAACTCGCCGACCAGGTCTCCGAACACCTGGCCCGGGTCGAGGAGAAGATGGGCAAGCGCCTCGGCGACCCCGACGACCCGCTGCTGGTGTCGGTCCGCTCCGGTGCCAAGTTCTCCATGCCCGGGATGATGG
>CAZSNW010000173.1:0-5840 GCA_964608245.1 uncultured Micromonosporaceae bacterium | reverse complement strand
GGGGGGGGGGGGGGGCCCCGGCCGCCGGGGGGCCTGCGGGCCCGCCCGTGGGGGTGGCCGTCCCGGGGGGGCGCGCGGGGGTCGCGCCGACTGGCGACGGCACGCAGCCGGGCCAGGGCGCGTACCGCGGGATCCGGCTCACCGCCGACCAGCCGCGTCCCCGGGTGCCGCTCCAGCACGGCGAGCAGCAGGGTGCCGGTGCCGCAGGTAGGGTCGTAGACCCGCTCCGGGCGCGGGCCGAGGAGCCGGGCCATGAGTGCGGCCACCGGTTCCGGGATGCGCGGCAGGCGGAGTGTCTCGTGCAGACGCTCGACCAGGTACTCCAGCACGGCGCGCCGCCCGGTGGCCGTGGCGCACGCGTCGAGGGCGGCACGCGCCGCGGCGGGCAGCGGGCCGGAGGGGTCCCCGTCGCCGCCGGCGGCGGCCGCGTCGTCCCCCCACAGGTGCCGACCGGCGCGCAGCACCGCCCCGACCAGGGCCTGCCCGGTCTCGGCGTCCACGGCGGCCCGCAGGTGCTGCCACGCGCTCTCGGACACGTCGACCGTCCTGCCGTGCCGCCGCAGCCAGCCCTCCACCTCGGCGAGGTCGAACAGCGGTGTGGCCGCCGGGCCGCCGACCGGTGCCGGGAAGTCGGGGTGGCGCCGACGCCAGTTGCTCACCGCCGCCCGACCCACCCCGGCGAGCCGGGCGATCTCGACGGGTGTCACCTGTGCGCTGCTCACGGCACCTCCTCGCGATTCCGGCGGCCCGGTACGCGACTGCGACGGCCGGCGGCCGCCTGGCGCGACGGTAGCAACCAGCGTGGCCGTTGACAACGCCTGAGAGCCATGTTGACATCGTTCACAGCCCATGCAACGATGTCAGCGCTCACATCGGAAACATTGCTCACAGGAGCCTCATCAACGACAAGGAGGTCGAACCATGCGACGGCTCCTCTACCTGACCGTCGGCGCCGCGCTCGCCGTCACCACGCTCGCGTGCGCCATCGGCGGCAACGACCCCGACGGCGAGGGCGCCAACATCGTGGAGTCGGAGAACGGCGGCGGCGGCAACGGCGGGGACGGCGCCGCGCCCGGCACACGCCAGAACCCGCTTGCCCCAGGCACCGCGTTCACCGTCGGCGACTGGACGGTCGACCTCGCACCCACCAACGTTGACGCCGACGAGGTGGTGCTCGCGGAGAACATGTTCAACGACGCGCCGCCGGACGGCGAGCGGTTCGTGATGGTGGAGGTGACGACCACCTACAACGGGGACGACTCCGGGACCCCGTGGATCGACCTGCGCTTCCGGTTCATGGGCGCCGACGGCAACACCCACGACGAGGGTGAGTGCGGTGTCATCCCCGACCCGTTGTTCGACGTCGGCGAGATGTTCCCCGGCGCCACCGCGTCCGGCAACGTCTGCGTCTCGGTCCCGGTCGACCAGATCGAGGGCGGTGCCTGGATCGTCGAGGCCACCTTCTCGTTCGACAGCGACCGGACCTTCGTCGCCACCCACTGACGGGCAGGCGACGGTCGGTGCACCGGCGGGCCCGGTCGCGGCCGGTGCACCGACGGGCACGGCAACCGTCGGCACACCGGAGGCGGTACGGGCGCCACGACAGGGCGCCGGGCGGTGTGGCACGCTACGCGCATGAGCCACCTCCCGCCCGGCGCTCCGCCGTATCCCCCGCAGCCGGGCGTCAACGCGTACGCGGTCCTCGCCCTGCCGCTCGCGGTGTGCATCCCGGTGGCCGGGGTCACCCTCGGCCACGTCGCCCGGCACCAGATCCGCGCCACCGGTGAACGGGGAGCCGGGCTCGCCCTGGCGGCGCTGCTCATCGGCTACGGGATCTCCGTGCTGTGGCTCGTCCTCATCGCCGCCGCCATCCTGGCGTGACGCCGCCTACGTGAGGTCCGCCCGCGCCCGTTCGGCCACCGTCGACAGGCGCCGCAGCGCCTCCGGTTGACCGGACACGTCCACCAGGCGGGTGTCGACGTCCACCGACCGTCCCCCGAACCGGGCACTGGCCGGTGCGTACCGCACGGTCAGCGGCTCGCCGGAGACGACCAGCAGCATCCCCCCGTGCGGGTACGCCTCCCGGTAGCGGCGGGCGAACGCCGCGGCGAACCCGGGAGCTTCCGGCACCGTGCCCGGTTGCGACGGCAGGTGGCGGTACCACGCGTACGCCCAGTCGGCCGGGACGGGACGGCCCTCCGCGGCGAACCGGGCGAGCCAGACCCGTAGCCGGTCGGGTATCTGCGGAGGCGCCCCGTCCGGGGGCGACGGCGGCGCGGGCGGGTCGACCGCACCGGCCGGCGCCAACGCCTCGACGATCACCCGCAGGCCCGGCGCGTACCGGGCGAACTCGGTCTGGTCCAGGGCGTCGATCTCCCGCAGCAGCTGCGCGACGCGCTCCGGTGGCGCACCCGAGTCGGGCAGCGCGAGCACCTGCCGTTCCAGCACCTGCAGGCGCAGCAGCGCGTCACCGGCGTCGCGTCCGGACGGCGCCGACGGTGTGACCACCGTGGACCAGGCGGCCGGAGCAGGTCGGGCCGCGTACGCCGCCCGGAGTGTGCTCACCACACCGGGTCCGCGGCCGGCCCCGTCGCGCGTACGCTGCGGCCAGTAGACCAGGAAGATCACCAGGGTGGTCGGCACCAGCACCACGTACGCCACGAAGAGCACGGCGGTGGTCACCAGGCCGATGGTGTCGAAGGGCTCGTTGTACTCCACCCGTTCCCGGGCCTGGGCGAGCAGCGGCCCGGCCTCGACGACAACGGCCCGGACCCGGTCGACCAGCCCGACGCCGACCCGTGCCGACGGTGTCACCACGGTCGTTCCTCACCCCCGCAGGCGCTGCCGCAGCTCCACGAGCTCCGCGAGCTGGGACTCCACCCCACCGGTGCGCGGGGGCGCCGACAGCAGCTCCTCCAGCACGGACGCGGCCGCGGCGCGGTCCCCCATCGCCAGGTGGCACTCCATGATGCTGCGTCGGGTGCTCCACACGAACTCGTGGTCGGCGCCGTAGTGGCGGACGAGGTCGGGGAGCAGCCGCTGGAACTCCGCCAGCGCCCGCCCGTGGTCCTCGGCCACCAGGTGGATGCGGGCCAGCGCCAGGCGGGCGTCCACCATCTCGGGGTCTCCGGTGCCGAGCGCCTGTCCGGCGCGGGTCACCGCGTCGTGCAGCAGCTGGCCGGCCAGCGTGACCCGCCCCTCGTCGAGCAGCGTCACCGCCTCTTGCCGCGCGCGGTCCAGCAGCGCGCTCGCGGACTTCGCGTCCGCCGGCCGGCGCGGGCCCGGCGGTCCACCCGACGGCGTCGGTCGCTCACCCGGCGCCGACCGCGGCCGGTGGTGGGAGAACGGCGCGGTCGGATCCGGCCCCACCTCCGGCACCACCACCGGCGCGGTCAGCACGTGGTCCACAAGCGACCAGTAGACCTGCGCGGCGTCACCCGGACGCTGCCGGGGATCCTTGGCCAGCAGGTCGGCGACCAACCGCGCCAGGTCCTCGGGCACGTCCGGTCGCAGCGACCGCAGCGGGGGCGGCGGGTCGTTGAGGTGCTGGTTGATCACCGCGACGGACCGCTCCGCGACGAACGGCGGCCGCCCGGCGAGCAGCTCGTACAGCAGGCAGCCCAGCGCGTACATGTCGGTCGCCGGCACCGCCTCACCGCCCGAGGCCAGCTCCGGCGCGAGGTACCGGGGGGTACCCAGCACCTGACCTGTGGCGGTGAGCCGGGTGAGGTCGACCGCGTCGAGGATCGCGGCGATGCCGAAGTCGAGCACCTTGACGGTGCCGTCCCGGCACAGCATCACGTTGGTCGGCTTCAGGTCCCGGTGGACCAGGGACGCGGCGTGCGCGGCGCTGAGCACCCCGCAGATCTGGGCGGCGATCGCGGCCGCCCACGCCACCGGCAGCGGACCCCGCTCGGCCACCAGCACACCGAGGTCCTCGCCGATGACCAGCTGCATCACCAGGTACGCGTCGCCGTCGTGCACCCCGACGTCGTACACGGTGGGCACGCCCGGGTGCTCCAGGTTGGCCGTCACCCGGGCCTCGCGCTGGAAGCGCTTGAACACCACGTCGTGGTCGGCGCCCAGCGGAAGATTGGACCGCCGCACGAGCTTGACCGCCACGCGACGCTCAAGGCGGACGTCGTACCCCTCCCACACTTCGGCCATCGCGCCCCGCCCGAGGGGTGTACGCAGCTCGTACCGGTCCGCGATCACCTCGCCCCGCACCGTCACAGTGTGGCGGACACAGTGGCACGGCCGCCATCGCCGGGACCGTCGCTCATCCGACCACCCACCATCCGTCGCCCAGGTGGCGCAGCGGCTCGCCGATGTCACCCGGGGCGGTCTGGATCAGCGTTCGCGGGCCGGGCGGCTCCGGGAAGTAGGCGATCCCGGCCCCGACCTCCCCCCTGAAGTTCGTGAACCAGGGAGAGGGCGCACTTTCCGTTCACCGCGGGCCCGGCGACGTGGGCGCGTCCGTCGAGCGACAACGGCCGCAGCCGCCACGGCAGCTCCATCGTCCCGCCGCAGTCCCGCGGGTCGTACGCGGCGGCCACCCGCGCGAGGTCGCTCCGGAAGTACCAGAACGCCTGCTCGGGTTTCACCACCGGCGGTCCGAGGTACACGATGGCGGCCACCCCGGGCAGGGCGATCGCCGCGGCCGTGAGCGCCGCCGCCACCTTCCGCTGCAGGGCGTGGCGCACCGCCACCCAGCCGGGCCGCACCATGGCCACCAGCCAGCCGAGGAAGCCGGCCACGTAGGTCACCGGCGAGCCGATCCTGAAGAACAGCCGGAGTACCCCGTACCCGCAGCAGGCGAGCCACAGCCACCCGAGCAGTACCTGGACCACCACGTCGCCCGGCGATTCCGGGCCGGTGCGGTCGTCTCCGGCTCGGCCACCGTGTCGGTCACGGCCCGCTCCTCCTCCCGGTCCCGCCCTCGCCGTCCCGCGGCGGCCGGCGTCGGCCAGGATGGAGGGCGTGACGGTCCCGAACGTACTGGCCCAGCGCTACGCCTCCCGCGAGCTCGTGGCGGTGTGGTCCCCGGAGGAGAAGGTCCGCGCCGAGCGGCGGTTGTGGCTCGCGGTGCTGCGCGCCCAGCGCGACCTGGGCGTGCCGGTGCCCGACGGGGTGATCGAGGCGTACGAGGCGGTCCTCGACCGGGTCGACCTGGAGTCGATCGCCGCGCGCGAGCGCGTCACCCGGCACGACGTCAAGGCGCGGCTGGACGAGTTCTGCGCGCTGGCCGGGCACGAGTACCTGCACCGGGGCATGACCTCGCGGGACCTCACCGAGAACGTCGAACAGGCGCAGATCCGCGCCTCCCTGCTGCTGGTGCGCGACCGGACGGTGGCGGCGCTGGCGAGGCTCGCCCGGCTCGCCGCCGCGTACGACGGCACGGTGGTGGTCGGCCGCACCCACAACGTGCCCGCCCAGATGACCACGCTCGGCAAGCGGTTCGCCACCGCCGCCGAAGAGCTGCTCGCCGCATACCACCGGCTCACCGACCTCATCGACCGCTACCCGATGCGCGGCATCAAAGGCCCGGTGGGCACCGCCGCCGACCAGCTCGACCTGCTCGGCGGCGACCCGGAGCGGCTGGCGGAGCTGGAGCGGTGGGTGGCCGAGCACCTCGGCTTCTCACAGGTGATGCACTCGGTCGGGCAGGTCTACCCGCGCTCGCTGGACTACGAGGTCCTCTCCGCGCTGGTGCAGCTGGCGGCCGGGCCGTCGTCGCTGGCGGTCTCGATCCGGCTGATGGCGGGGCACGAGCTGGTCACCGAGATGCAGCTCTCACAACGGTCATGGGGGTAGGCTCGCTTGCCACGAGCAAAATCGAA
>CAZSNW010000172.1:0-5952 GCA_964608245.1 uncultured Micromonosporaceae bacterium | reverse complement strand
CGCGGCACCAGCACCTTCCACCCGTACAGCGGGCGGGACTCCCACCAGCTCAGCTTGTCCCGCTGCGCCACCCCGGGGCCGATCATCAGGACGATCCGCCCGCTGAAGCCGAGGGCGGCGGCGACCATGCCGTCGACGGTGGAGGTGACGGTGTACTGGGTGTCGCCGGTGCCGTTGCCGGTGACCGCCACCGGGGTGGACCCGTCCACGCCGGCGGCCAGCAGGCCGTCGCGGACCGCGCCGAGGCCCCCGGCGTCCAGCGAGACGGCCAGTGACCCCTTGGCGACCCCGACCGCGAGCGTGTCGTAGTCCAGCTCGGTGACGTCGTCGGCCTCCACGACCATGCGGAGGCCGGGCATGGTGACGCCGGCGTACGTCGCCACCCCGGTGGTCTCGGCGACCCCGGGCACCACCTCGAACCGGGTGGTGGCCTGGGCCACGGCCTCCACCTCCCGCACCACCGGCTCGCGGGCCAGCGGGTCGCCGGCCACCAGGTACGCGGCGTTCTGACCCTCGCTCGCGGCCGCCAGCAGCGTCTTGGCCACCTGCCCCGGCACCTGCTCGGCCGGCGACAGCTCGGCCTCGGGTCGCGCCACCTCGCGGACCTCGGCCAGGAGCGGGTCGGGCAGCCAGCGGTCGTACAGGAGCAGGTCGGCGCGGGCGATCGCGTCCAATGCCCGCTTGGTCAGCAACCCCGGGTCACCTGGCCCGGCCCCGATGAACGTGACGACGCCGGCGGGGTAGGGCGTGCTGGTCATGTCGAGCTCTCCAATATCGTCCTGGCGCCGGCGGCGAGCAGCTCCTCGGCGAGGTCCCGCCCGAGCTGTCCGGCGGCTGCCACGGCCGCGGCGCGGTCGTCCGACAGGGTCACGGTGTGCCGCCGACGAATGGCCCGCCCGTCCTGCGGGTGGAACACCGCGCCCCACAGCTCCAGCTCGCCGGCGCCGTCACCGGCCGCCCTGGCCAGGGCGGCCACCGGTGCGCGGCAGCCGGCTTCCAGGGTAGTCAGCAGGGCCCGTTCGGCAGCGACTTCAAGCCTGGTGGCCGCGTGGTCCAGCTGCGCGAGCAGCTCCGCCACCGCGGGGTCGTCGGCCCGGCACTCGACCGCCAGCGCCCCCTGGGCGGGCGCCGGCAGCATCACCTCCGGGTCAAGGGTCTCGGTGATCTCGTCCTCCCGCCCGAGCCGGGCCAGCCCGGCCCGGGCCAGCACCACCGCGTCGAGTTCGCCCGAGGCGACCTTGCGCAACCGGGTGTCGACGTTGCCGCGCAGCGGCACGGGCACGAGGCCCCGGCCGAGCGCGTGCAGCTGGGCGATCCGGCGCGGCGACCCGGTGCCGACGCGCGCCCCGGCGGGCAGCTCGGCCAGCCTACGGCCGTCCCGGGACACGAGCACGTCCCGCGGGTCGGCGCGCCGGGGCACCGCCGCCACCTGCAGCTCGTCCACGGCGGCGGTGGGCAGGTCCTTGTACGAGTGGACCGCGAAGTCGATCTCCTTGGCGAGCAACGCGTCACGCAGCGCCGACACGAACACCCCGACCCCGAGCTCGGCCACCGGCGCCTGGCTGCGGTCCCCCTCGGTGACCACCTCGACCAGCTCGACGGTCACGCCGGTGGCGGCGGTGAGCGCCTCGGCCACGCCGCGTGCCTGGGCCGTCGCCAGCGCGCTGGCGCGGGTCCCCATCCGCAGGATCACGCCGCACCTCCCGGGTCGGGGTGACCGGTCGGGTCACCGGCCGCCGACGCGGCGGCGCGGTCACCCGCGGCGGCGCCCCCGGCGGCAGCGTCGTCGTGCGTCACCGAGGGCACCTCGTACGCCCGGTCCGGCCGGGGCACCTGCAGGTCGAACAGCTCCGCCAGCACCCGCGCGTACGACTCGCCGCCGGGCTGCCCGGCGAACTGCCGCACCCGCACGGTCGGCTGGTGCAGCAGCCGCTGCACCAGCCGGTGCATGGCGTGCGCCACCTCCGACCGCTGCTCGTCGGTGAGGTCCGGCCGACGGTGGCGCAGCCGCGAGAGCTCCGCCTCCACGATCTCGTCGGCGCGCAGCCGCAGGGCGGCCACCGTGGGGGCCACCCGGTGGTCGGCGAGCGCCTGGTGGACCGGGCCGGTCTCCTCGGCGACGATCTCCTCCGCGGCCGCGACCGCGTCGGCCGCCACCACCGGCACCGCCTCCACGAGGGTGCCGGTGTCGATGAGCCTCACCCCGGGCAGGTCGGCGACCGCCGGCTCGACGTCCCGCGGGACCGCCAGGTCGCAGACCACCAGTGGTCGGTCGACCGGGCGGCCGTGGAGCGCCGCGGCGACCTCGGTGGCCGACAGCACCGGGGTGGGCGACGCGGTGGCGGAGACCACCAACTCCACCTCGGGAAGGACGCGGGCCAGGTCGGTCAGGGCGACCGGGCGGGCACCGTGGTCGGTCACCGCGGCGGTCCGCCGGGACGGATCCCGGGTGGCCACGTACAGCGGGCCGGCGCCGGCGCGGGCCAGGGTGGCCACCGCGAGCGCGCCCATGGATCCGGTGCCGATCACCAGCGCCGGGCGGCCGCGCAGCCGGTGCAGGGTGGCCGCCGCGCCACGGTCGGTCGACGCGGGCGGGTCGCCGGCGTCGGGCAGGTGGCCGGCGGCCACCTCCAGCGCGGCGGTGACCACGCTGCGGCCGGAGGCCCCGATCGCGGTCTCCGCGTGGATGCGCTTGCCGACCCGCAGCGCGTGCTGCATGAGCTCGTGCAACAGCCGGCCGGTGGTGCCGGCCGCGGTGGCCGCGTGGTACGCGGCGCGGAACTGGCCGAGGATCTGGGACTCCCCGGTGACCATGGAGTCCAGGCCGGCGGCGACCCGCAGGGCGTGGGTGACCGCGTCGGCGTCCCACCGCAGGTACAGGCTGCCGGCCAGCGTCGCCGGATCGGTGCCGGCGTGCTCGGCCAGCACCGCGGAGACGTCGTTGACGCCGCCGTGGAAGCCGGACGCCACCGCGTACACCTCGACCCGGTTGCAGGTGGACAGCACCGCCGCCTCGGTGAGGTGCGGACGGCGCAGCAGCCGGGCGAGCAGGTCGGGGACGTCGTCGGCCGGCACCGCCAGCCGCTCCAGCAGCGGCAGTTCGGCGGTCCGGTAGGAGGCGCCGACCACCAGCAGGTTCACGGATCCACCGCCTTCCGGGCCGGTCGGGTGGCGGAGACCTCGCCGTCCGGCGCGGTCGCGCCCACCGTACCGCCGGTGGACACATCCGCGGGGCCGGAACCGTCGGCGGACACCCGGGCGGGCCCGGCGACGCGCTCCGGGCGGCCGCGACCCACGCCGCCGGACCGGCGGCCGCGGGCCAGCGCGGAGCGGACCGCCCCGGCCACCGACCCCCGGCGCGACTGCAGCGCCTTGCGGTGCTCGTGGAAGGAGAGGATCTGCAACTCGATGGCGAGGTCGACCTTGCGGACGTCCACCCCCTCGGGCACGGACAGCACGCAGGGCGCGAAGTTGAGGATGCTGGTGACCCCGGCCTCCACCAGCCGGTCGGCCACCATCTGGGCGGCCGAGGCCGGGGTGGTGATCACGCCGATGTCGATCTTCTCCCGGGCCACCGTCTCGGCCAGGTCGTTGAGGTGGGTCACCACGATCCCGCCCAGCGTCTTGCCGACGGTGGCGGGGTCGACGTCGACCAGCGCGCGGACCCGGAACCCCCGGCTGGCGAACCCGGCGTAGCCGGCCAGCGCGTGCCCCAGGTTCCCGATCCCGATCAGGGCCACGTTGCGGTGGGTGGTCAGGCCGAGCACCTGCTCGATCTGCCCGACCAGCACCGCCACGTCGTAGCCCACGCCCCGGGTGCCGTAGGACCCGAGCTGGGAGAGGTCCTTGCGCAGCTTCGCGGAACTCACCCCGGCCGCGCGAGCCAGGTCCTCGCTGGAGACCGTGTCGTAGCCCGCCTCGGCCAGGTTGTGCAGCGCCCGGAGGTACTCCGGCAACCGGGCCACCGTGGCGTCCGGCAGGTCCGGGACCTCCACAGCCGGGGAATACCGCCTCATCTGTCTCCGTGCCGGTCAGGCTCGTCCACGCGGCGCCGCCCGCGCCGGGGAGAAGGTGGATGCCTCACAGCCTAGGCGTTTGTGAACGTACGCACAAATCGCGATCTTGTGGCACGCCGGACATCACCCGGTCGCGCGACGCCTGGTGACGGGTCGGCGCCTCACAGCGACCGGGCCAGCTCCACCGCCTCCTGGAGCGTGTCGACCACCGGTGCGCCGGTGGCCGCCAGCACGTCCGGGTGGGTGAAGCCACCGCTGTAGAGGACGCAGGCGGCGCCCACCGACCGGGCCGCCACCGCGTCGTCGACGCTGTCGCCGACCACCACCGCCTGGCGCGGCTCCACCCGCTGGGCGGCCAGGTGCCGTCGCAGGAACGGCTCCTTGTGGTGGGCGAATCCGCCCGGCCGTACCCGCAGCCCGTCGATGCGGCGGAAGTGCGGGTGGAGCCCGTACCGCCGCACGGTGGGCACCAGGTCGCGGTGGTACCACATGGACAGCAGCGACTGGTTCCCCGGCCAGCTGCGCAGCGCGTCGGTGGCGTCCGGCGCGAGCGGGCAGCCGGTCAGCGCCTTCCGGTAGGCCTCGTGGAAGACGGTGTTGATGAGGGCGAACTCCTCGTCGTCCACCGGCCGACCCAGGACCTGCGCGTAGTACTCGGTGATCGGCCGCCGGAAGTGGCGCCGGTGGAAGTCGGCGTCGATGCGCGGACCGCCGACCGCGGCGAACGCCGCGTTGGTCGCCTCGACGATGAGCGTCAGGTCGTCCAGCAGCGTCCCGTTCCAGTCCCAGACGAGATGGCGGTCGGTCACGGCAACCACCGTACCGACGGTGCGGCGGGTCCACACCCCGGCGCGGTGCGGGGTGCCCGGGACCGGTCCGCGGTGGACCGTCACTCCGGCCGGGAGAGCGCCGCGAGCAGCCGCTGTTCGTCGACCCGGAAGTAGTCGTGCTCCCGGCCGTCGAGCAGCACCACCGGCACCCGGCCGCCGTACTCGCGCTCCAGCTCCTCGTCCTCGGTGACGTCGCGCTCCACCCAGGTCACCCCGGTGGCCTGTCGGACCCGCTCCAGCGCCTCGCGCGCGTACTCGCACAGGTGGCAGCCGGGCCGCACCAGCAGGGTGATCCGGGTCTCCGCCGGTGCGGATGCCGCCGGGGTCGTCTCCATGCCCACCTCCGGTACTCGGGCCCAGCGTACGTGAGGCGGCACACGCGGCCCGGCGCCCGGTTTACCCGATCTGTCGCCACAACGTTCGGCTACCCTCGCTCCGGACGACGAAGGGGGCACGGCGGTGCGGCAGACAGCCCGACAGGCCGCGGCCACGGAGGGCGGAGCGACCGGCCGCGGCCCGGCCACGGCGCCGGCCGACCCGGCGGTCGCCGCGTTCTTCGACGTGGACAACACGCTCGTGCAGGGGGCGTCGATCTACTGGCTGGCGCGCGGGCTGGCCGCCCGCGGCTATCTATCCACTGTGGATCTGCTGACGTTCGCCGCCGGGCAGTTGCGGTTCCGGCTCTCCTCCACCGAGCACCCGGGCGACATCAGCGCCGCCCGGAAGGCCGCGCTGGCGTTCGTCGCCGGTCGCCGGGTGGCCGACATGCAGCGGCTGGTGGAGGAGATCTTCGACGAGCGGCTGGCCAACCGGATCTGGCCCGGCACCCGGGCGCTGGCGCAGCGGCACCTGGACCGCGGCGAGCGGGTGTGGCTGGTGACCGCGGCCCCGGTGGAGGTGGGCGCGGTGATCGCCGAGCGGCTCGGCCTCACCGGCGCGGTCGGCACGGTCGCCGAGGTGGCCGACGGCGTCTACACCGGCGCGCTGGCCGGTCCCCTCATGCACGGCCCGGCCAAGGCGGAGGCGATCCGGGCGCTGGCCACCGCCGAAGGACTCGACCTGGCGCGCTGCACCGCCTACAGCGACTCGATCAACGACCTGCCGAT
>CAZSNW010000171.1:0-5960 GCA_964608245.1 uncultured Micromonosporaceae bacterium | reverse complement strand
CGTCCCCCACGAAGCGCGAGTACTCCGACCAGTTCATGCCGAACTGGAACTCCTGCACGATGCCGGTGACGACGCCCATCGCGAAGTTGATCACGAAGAGCGTGCCGAAGAGCTTGGTCAGCCGCAACCACTTCTCGTTGCCGGTGCGGTACCAGGCGGTGTGCATGCCGGCGACCAGGTAGACCATCCCGATGGTGAGCGGGACGAACAGGTAGTGGTAGACGGTCGTGACGCCGAACTGCCAACGGGCCAGCTCGAGCGCGTCCATAGCGGACTCCTTGCCAGAACCGGGGGCGTCTCCTACTACGCCACGTCGTAGCCAACTCTACGACGGAATGTAGTAGAACTCCACGACGGGATGTAGTAGAAAAGGTATGGTCCTGGTCACGTACCTGGCCGTCACGCAGCGGAGACGGCGCAGGTCACGCCGCGGACGCCGCGACCACCCGGTGGTAGCCCTCCTCGGCCACCCGCTGGACGAGCACCTGGTCGCGGTACCAGCCGCCGGCGGCCATGAGCTCGTGGTGGCTGCCGCGCTGCACCACCCGTCCGTCGTCGAGCACGCCGCTCTCGTCGACGTCCTCCAGGCCCCGCAGCAGGTGGGGCACCACGACCCCCGACCGCCGGGGGCCGGCGAAGTCCAGCACCGACGACAGCACCGCCCGGGCGGTCGCCGGCGGCAGGCCCTCGGTCGGCTCGTCGAGCAGCAGCACCGCGGGTGAGGCGAGCAGCGCCCGGGCGAGCGCCAGCCGCTGCCGCTGCCCGCCCGAGAGCAGGCCGCCGTCCTCCCCCACCACCGTGTCGTAGCCGGCCGGCTGCCGTCGCACCCAGTCGAGCAGCCCGGCCGCGGCGCACGCCGCGTCCAGTTCGGCCTGGGTGGCCTCGGGCCGGGCGAGCAGCAGGTTGTCGCGTACCGAGGCGTGGAAGACGTGCGCGTCGGCGAGCAGCCCGCTCACCAGCCGGCACCGCGCCACGGGGTCCACCTCGGACAGCGGTACGCCGTCGACCGTGACCGTGCCGGTGTCCAGCGGGTGCAGGCCCGCGAGCACCGACAGCAGCGTGCTCTTGCCCGACCCGCTCGGCCCGACGACCGCCACCCGGCGGCCGGGGGTGAGGGTGAGGTCGACGCCGGAGAGCACCGGGACGCCGTCGTGGCTCGCGCCCACGCCGCGGGCGACCAGCGTCACCGGTCCCGTGGGCGCCAAAGCGGCGTCGCCGCGCGTACCCGAGCCGCGCGCCCCGTCACCGGCCGTCCCGGACGGTGCGCCGACCGGGACCTCGGGTGCGGCGTCCAGCAGGCCGGTGACGCGCTGGAGCGGCACCCGGATCTCCGCCCACCGGCGGGCGGCGAGCACGAGGGCGAACGCCACCTCGACGGCGACCATCGTCGCGACCGTCACCGCCGCGGTGGTCACCGGGTCCACGCCGCCGCGCATCGCCGCCACCGCGGTGCCGGCCGCGGTCAGCCCGGCGACCAGCATGCCCGCGGCGTCCAGCAGCGACCCGGTACGCGCGATCCGCGACTCGGCCCGGGCCAGCCGCCCGGCGGCCCCCCGCAACCGCCCGACGGCCGCCGGGGTCGCGCCGTAGGCGGCCAGGTCCGCCGCGCCGTGGGTGAGGTCGACCGCGGCCGTGGCGACGTCGGCCCGCAGCGGGGCGACCACCGCCGCGGTGCGGTCCACCGCCCGCACCGCCAGCACCGGCAGCAGCACGCCGGCGACCAGCAGCCCGGCGGCGATCACCGGGGTGGCCGGCGGCGCCAGCACCGCGCCGGCGACGAGCGCCCCGGTACCGGCGAGTACCGCCGCCGCGCCGGGCACCAGCACCCGCAGCAGCAGGTCCTGCACCGCCTCCACGTCGGAGACGACGCGGCTGAGCAGGTCGCCGGAGCGGGCTTCGGGGCGGCGGCGGGCGGCCAGCGCCGCGAACAGGCGGGCGCGCACCTCCGACAGCACCCGCAGCACCGCGTCGTGGCCGGCGAGCCGTTCGGTGTAGCGGAGCGTGCCGCGGCCGATCGCGAGCGCCCGCACCGACACGATCGCCACCGTGAGGGCCGCGAGCGGCGGTTGGAAGGCGGCGGACACCAGCAGCCAGGTGGCGGTGGCGAGCAGCGCCAGCCCGGCGGCGTCCGCGGCGGCCGCCACCAGCCCGGCCGCGACGAGCCGCACCAGGTAGGGCCGGACGACCGCGTACAGGGTCCTCATGCCGCCGCCTCCACCGTCGTCGCGGCGACCTCCGCCGGCCGCCGCACCACCGCCGGGGCGGGTCCGACCTCGACCAGCTCGCCGTCGACCAGCCGCACCACCCGGTCGGCGAGCGCCAGCAGCGCCGGCCGGTGCGCCACCAGCAGGGTGGTGCGGCCGGCCACCAGCCGCGCGGTGGCCTCGGTGACCGCGGCCTCGCTGGCCGCGTCCAGCCACGCGGTCGGCTCGTCGAGCAGCACCACCGGGGCGTCGCGGACGAACGCCCGGGCGAGGGCCAGCCGCTGGCGCTGGCCGCTGGACAGGCCGTGGCCGCGTTCACCGAGCCGGGTGTCGAGCCCGTCGGGCAGGGCGGCGACCACGTCGTCGAGGGCGGCCGCGGAGACCGCCGCGCGTACCGCCGCGTCGTCGGCGTCGGGGGCGCCGAGCCGGATGTTGTCGGCGAGCGTGGCGGCGAACAGGTACGGCCGCTGCGGCACCCACGCCAGCCGCCGCCGCCACGCCTCGATGTCGATCGTGGACAGATCCTGGCCGTCGACGAGGACCCGGCCGCTGGTCGGGGTCACGAAGCCGAGCAGCAGCGCGAGCAGGGTGCTCTTGCCGCCACCGCTGGGGCCGATGAGCGCCACCCGCTCCCCCGGTTCGATCCGCAGCGACACGTCGCGCAGCGCCACCGTGCGGTCGTAGGCGACCGTGACGTGCTCCAGCTCGATGGTCGGCCCGTCCGGGGCCGGCGCGGCGCGTACCACGGCCGGGCGGCGGGCGGTCGTCGGCGCCGGTCGCGCGACCGCCGGTGCCGAACCCGCCGGCTCGGACGACCGACCGGAGGTCCGCGCGGGCTCGTCAACGACCGCCCACGCCTCGTCCAGGGCGGTCAGGCCCTCCATGCTGGCGTGGAACCGCGCCCCGACTCCGCGCAGCGGGGTGAACGCCTCGGGCACCAGGAACAGCACCAGCAGCCCGGTGTGCAGCGACATCGCCCCGGCCAGCAGCCGCAGGCCGATCGGCACCGCCACCAGCGCGACCGACACCGCGCCGACCAGCTCCAGCACCAGGGCGGACAGGAAGGCGATGCGCAGCGTCTGCATGGTGGCCTGCCGGTGCCGGTCGGACATCCGGCGGATCGCCTCCACCTGGGCGGCGGCCCGGCCGAAGACCCGCAGCGTCCCCAGCCCCGCCACCATGTCCAGGAAGTGGCCGCCGAGCCGGGACAGCCGCCGCCACTGCCGCTTCGTGGCGGTGCGGGTGTGCCAGCCGACCAAAATGCCGAAGACCGGCACCAGCGGCAGGGTGAGCGCCACGATCACCGCCGAGGACCAGTCGGCGAGCGCGAGGGTGGCCAGCACGGCCACCGGCACGGTCGAGGCCAGCACCAGCTGCGGCAGGTAGCCGGTGAAGTACGAGTCGAGCGCGTCCAGGCCCCGGCCGGTCAGGGTGGCGATCTCGCCGGCCCGCTGCCCGGACAGCCGGCCCGGGCCGGCCCGTCCGATCGCCTCGGCGATCTCGCCGCGCAGCTCCTGCTTCACCCGCGCCGCGGTACGCGCGGCCACCGCCCCGGACAGCCACACCCAGCCGGCCCGGGCCGCCACCGCGGCCACGAACCCGAGCAGCGCCACCGTCTCCAGGCGGCCCTCGGCCACGCCGGCCAGCACGGTGGCCAGCGCCACCGCCTGGCTGACGACGACCGCGGCCGCGACCGCGCCGAGCAGGCCGAGCACCGCGAGGTGGCGGCGGACCGCCGGGATCCGCCTGATCAGCCGGGGGTCGAACGGGCGGGCCACGGGATCACCCCACGAACATCAGGACGAGCGGCGTGACCGCGAGCGTGACGCAGACCGTCACCGTGGCGATGCCGCGAAGCCACGGGGTGCGGGCGTGGTCGACCAGCCGCTGCACCCGCGCCTGCAGGCCCTCGTCCGCCAGGGCGAGCGCGCCGGCGGGCGTCCGGACGGCCGGTGCGGTGGCGAACCGGTGCAGCGCGGCGGCCAGCGACCCGTCGGCGTGGCGGCGGAGCGCCCGGTCATCGGCGACCATCTCCACCAGCAGCGCCACCGTGTCGCAGGCCCGGCGCAGCCACGGCCACGGCGGCATCGCCCGGCAGAGCGCGCTGAACGGCAGCAGCACCAGGTCGTGGCGTTCGGTGGCGTGGGCGCGTTCGTGGGCCAGCACCGCCTCCAGTTCGGAGCGGCTGAGCAGCGACAGCGCCCCGGCGCTGACCACCACGGTGGGTCGCAGTCCGGGCAGGCAGTACGCGGCGGCCGCCGGGTGGTCGAGCACCAGCGCCCCGGGCGCCGCCGGGTCGGCCCGGCCGACGAGGGTGAGCAGCTCGCGGTGGCGCCGCCGGACCCGCAGCACCCGCAGCAGGCTCGCCCCGGTCACGGTGAGCAGCCGCGCCGCCACCGCCACGCCCACCGCCACCGCGAGCAGGCGGAGCAGCACCGGTTCCGCCGGTGGCCGCCCGGCCGACAGGTCCGTCATCATCGCCACCACCGCCGGCACGGGCGCCCCCGCGTCGGCCACGCCGAGCGCCAGCGGCAGGCCGATCAGCGCCAGCCCGAACGCCAGCCCGAGCGCCTGCCAGCTGACGATCGCCATGCGCGGGACCCGCCAGGTCCAGCGGGCGCCCGTCAACCACCGGATCGCCAGCACGGTGGCGACGAGCACCGCGGCGAAGGCTCCGGCGTGATTCATGGCGCTCAGGGCTCCCCGGTCGTCTCCCCGGTGGCCGGGGCAGCCGTCGGCCCGCCCGGGAGCGTGCGCGCCTGCTCCTCCAGGGCCGCCCGCAGCAGCTCGGCCTCGGGGCCGCTCACCGAGCGGGCGAACCGCACCAGCGCCGCGCCACGGTCGCCGACCCCGGCCGACCGCTGCTCCGGCGGCGCCAGGTCGAGGGCGTCGAGCATGAGCTGGGCGATGTACGCCTCACGGGAGGCGGCCGGCCGGTAGCGCCAGGCCCGGCCGTCCCGGTGGCGGACCACCATGCCCTTGCCGGCCAGCCGGTCCAGCACCGTCATCACCGTGGTGTACGCCAGGCCGCGGTCGGCCAGGCGCTCCCCGACGTCGCGCACGGTGAGGCCGTCGGTGGAGTCCGTGCTCCACAGCACGTCCATCACCGCGCGTTCCAGCTCGCCGAGTCGGGCCACGGCTCGACTCTACTACGGGCCGTCGTACATCGGGCAGGGCGTACGCGGTGGCTCCGCTCACATCCGCCGACGCGGCGCGGACGGCGGCCGGTGACGGTCCGGCGTGGTCGGCGCCGCTCGGACCCGGATCAGCGGAGCAGCCCGGCGCGGCGCAGCGCGTCGGCGAGCGCGGTGTCCGGCTGGCCCGGCCGGCCGGCGCCGCCCCGACCCCCGCCGCGCCCGCCACGCGACCCGCCACCGGCGCGGCCCTCGGCGCCCCGGCCCGCCCCGCCGGCGCGGCCGCCGCCCGGCTGCGGCTCGTCGTCCAGCCGCAGCGACAGCGAGATCCGCGAGCGCGCCACGTCCACGTCCAGCACCTTGACGCGTACCACGTCGCCGGGCTTGACCACGTCCCGCGGGTCCTCGACGAAGTCCTTGGACATCGCGGAGATGTGCACCAGCCCGTCCTGGTGCACCCCGATGTCGACGAACGCGCCGAAGTTCGCGACGTTGGTCACCACGCCCTCCAGCACCATGCCGGGCCGCAGGTCCTCCAGCGTCTCCACGCCCTCGGCGAACTCGGCGGTGCGGAACGTGGGCCGCGGGTCCCGCCCCGGCTTCTCCTGCTCGGCCAGGATGT
>CAZSNW010000170.1:0-6006 GCA_964608245.1 uncultured Micromonosporaceae bacterium | reverse complement strand
CCTGGTAGGGCAGCTCGGTGATGACGATCTGGGTGCGGCCGCGGCGGTCCTCCTCCACCTCGGCCACCCCGCGCATGATGATCGAGCCGCGTCCGGTGCGGTACGCCTCGACGATTCCCGCGGTGCCGACGATGAGCCCCCGGGTCGGGAAGTCCGGCCCCTTGACGATCGTCAGCAGGGCCTCGAGCGTGGTCTCCTGGTCGGCGTCCGGGTGGTCCAGGCACCACTGCACCGCCTCGGCGATCTCCCGCAGGTTGTGCGGCGGGATCTTGGTGGCCATGCCGACCGCGATCCCCTCGGAGCCGTTGACCAGGAGGTTGGGGAACCGGGACGGGAGGACCACCGGCTCTTCGGTGCGCCCGTCGTAGTTGGGGGTGAAGTCGACGGTGTCCTCGCGGATGTCGCGCACCATCTCCAGCGCCAGCGGGTCCAGCCGGCACTCGGTGTAGCGCATGGCCGCGGGCGGGTCGTTGCCGGGGGAGCCGAAGTTGCCGTTGCCGTCGATCAGCGGGTACCGCAGCGACCACGGCTGCGCCATCCGCACGAGCGAGGCGTAGATCGCCTCGTTGCCGTGCGGGTGGTAGTTGCTCATCACGTCACCGACGACCCGCGCGCACTTCACGTACCCGCGGTCGGGCAGGTAGCCCCCGTCGAACATGCCGTAGAGGATCTTGCGGTGGACGGGCTTGAGGCCGTCCCGGACGTCCGGCAGCGCCCGACTGACGATGACGCTCATCGAATAGTCGAGGTAGGAGCGCCGCATCTCCTCTTCGAGGTCGACCCACTGGATGCGGCCGCCGCCGAGCCCGTCCTCGCGCTCCTCGCGTCCGTCCGGTCCGCCTTGCGTGGCGGGAGGTTCCGTCGGCTCCGTCACTTCGTCACACCTTCGTCGTCATCGGGGTACCGCCGGGGCGCCCGCCCGGCGCGCAGGCCACCGGGCGGGTCACCGTCAGATGTCGAGGAAGCGCACGTCCTTGGCGTTGCGCTGGATGAACTCGCGCCGGGCGTCCACGTCCTCCCCCATGAGGACGCTGAAGATCTCGTCCGCGGTTGCGGCGTCGTCGAGGGTGACACGACGCAGCGTCCGGGTCGCCGGGTTCATCGTGGTCTCCCACAGCTCGGTGTAGTTCATCTCACCGAGCCCCTTGAACCGCTGGATGTCATCCGGCGTGGCGTTGGGCCGCTTCTCCCGACGCAGGGCGATCAGCCCGTCGCGCTCGCGGTCGGAGTACGCGTACTGGACGTCGTCCCCCTTCTTGTTCCACTTGATCTTGTAGAGCGGGGGTGCGGCGAGGTAGACGTACCCCTGCTCCACCAGCGGCCGCATGAACCGGAACAGGAGGGTCAGCAGCAGGGTCTGGATGTGCTGGCCGTCCACGTCGGCGTCGGCCATGAGGATGACCTTGTGGTAGCGCAGCTTCGACAGGTCGAAGTCCTCGTGGATGCCGGTGCCCAGCGCGGTGATGAGGGACTGCACCTCGTTGTTCTTGAGAATCTTGTCGATACGCGCCTTCTCGACGTTGAGGATCTTGCCGCGGATGGGCAGGATCGCCTGGGTCCGCGGGTCGCGTCCCTGCTTGGCCGAACCGCCCGCCGAGTCACCCTCCACAATGAACAGTTCACATTCCTCAGGATTGGTGGACTGGCAGTCGGCGAGCTTGCCCGGCATGGAGCTGGACTCCAGCACCGACTTGCGGCGGGCGATCTTGCGCGCCTGGGCGGCGGCGATCCGCGCCCGCGCCGCCTGCGACGCCTTGGTGATGATGACCTTCGCCTCGCTCGGGTGGCGCTCGAACCAGTCGGCCAGCCAGTCGTTGCAGGTCCGCTGCACGAAGCTGCGCACCTCGGTGTTGCCGAGCCGGGTCTTGGTCTGACCCTCGAACTGGGGGCTGTGCAGCTTCACCGAGATGATCGCCGCCAGACCCTCCCGGATGTCCTCACCGGTGAGCTTCTCGTCGCTCTTGAGCAGCTTCTTCTCCGCCCCGTACCGGTTGACCACGTGGGTCAGCGAGGCCCGGAAACCCTCCTCGTGGGTGCCGCCCTCGTGGGTGTTGATGTTGTTGGCGAACGTGTAGACCGACTCGCCGTAGGTCTCGTTCCACTGCATCGCCACCTCGAGCGACATGCCGTCGCTCTCGGCGTTGAACTCGATCACCGACTTGTGGATCGGGACCTTGGTGGCGTTGAGGTGACGGACGAAGTCGGTGATGCCGCCGTGGTACTGGTAGGTGACCTGCCGCGGCTCGCCGTTCTCGTCGGCGACCCGCTCGTCCCTCAGCGTGATCTTCAGCCCGCGGTTGAGGAAGGCCATCTCCTGCAGCCGCCGGGAGATCGTCTCGAACGAGAACTCGGTGGTCTCGAAGATCTCCGGGTCCGGCCAGAACGTGATGGTGGTGCCGGTCCGCCGGGTCGGCTCGCCCTTCTCCAGCGGGCCGGGCTTGGCGCGCTCGTACCGCTGGCGCCACACGAAGCCGTCCTTGCGGATCTCCGCCTCCAGCCGGGTGGAGAGCGCGTTGACCACCGACACGCCGACCCCGTGCAGGCCGCCGGAGACCTGGTACGCCTTGCCGTCGAACTTGCCGCCGGCGTGCAGGACGGTCAGCGCCACCTCCACGCCCGGTCGCTTGAGCTTCGGGTGCAGGTCGACCGGGATGCCGCGGCCGTTGTCGCTGATCCGCGCCCCGCCGTCGGCCAGCAGGACCACCTCGATGGTGTCGCAGAACCCGGCCAGCGCCTCGTCGACCGCGTTGTCCACCACCTCCCACACCAGGTGGTGCAGGCCGCGCTCACCGGTGGAGCCGATGTACATGCCCGGGCGCCGGCGGACCGCCTCCAGGCCTTCGAGGACGGTCAGCGCCCCGGCGGTGTAGGTCGACACCGAGTCCGGAGCAGCCGCACCGTTGCGGGCGGTCGAGTTCGTGACGGTCGAGTAGTCGGTGTTGCTGGCCTTCGGCGATGCCACCCTGCGACTTCCTTCCTTCCGCTGGCGCGGAGCCGTCACCTCCCCCGCACGCCGCCACCCGGCGTCGCCGGGGGAGCGTCCGGGAGGACCGGGGTGGTCCACCTCGGCCGGGCTCGTCACGCCGGTCGACCCGACGGCCGCGCGGCCCCGCGGCTGCGGCGGTCCGTGGCCCTGGCCGTGGTGCCGACCCTGCGGGCTCCTCCTCATCCTACTGTGCGACCTCCAGTCGGCCGGGATGCGGCGCCGCGGACGCCGTCGCCGCCGGTCCGACCGGGCCCGTGCGAGGTCGTGACGCGGGTCACCGTACCGTAGCCTCAGCCCGCGTCCCCGAACCGGACCACCGGGGACGGGGGAGCCGTAACAGGGACAGGGAGCGCCGCGATGGGGCTGGACAACGTCGCTGTCACATGGCCGCGTACCGGCCGGTTCTACGACCCGGTGCCGCCGGCGGAGTTCGCCGACTTCGCCAAGGTCGCCGACGACCCGGACGCCGAAGGGCCGACCGCCGCTCTGGCCGGGCACATCGCCACCAACTCCGCGGTACGGGTCACCGCGTACGCCGACCTGGTGGACCTGCTGCTCGGGCTGGACGGGGTGCTGTCGGCCGCCGACGCGGTCGCCGAGGACGAGGACCCGGTGATCGACCCGGACGGGTGCGCCTGGATCGCCGGCGGGCTGGAACGGTTCGTGGAGAGCCACCGAGGGCACGGTGCGGTGGTCACCTTCGACAGCGTGGCCCGGGTGCTGCGGGAGGCGCTGTCCGGCGGCCGGCTCGCCGAGCAGCAGCTGCGCTGGCTGGACGCCCGGCTGGCCGCGTTGCGGGACGGGGACGGCGGCGCCCCGAACTGGTCCTTCCCGCTGTCGGAGCTGGAGGTGCTCGCCCGCTTCTACCGCCGCTGCGCCGACCGCGGCTTCGCCGTGTACGTCAACGCCTGACCCGTCGCCCGGTCACCGGTTGCGGACCCAGCGCCGGATCCCGGGTCGACCGTCGCCGGAGGGGCCCAGCACCCGGATGGAGGTCACCACCCGGTGCCCCACCACGGCGGCGATCTGCTTGAGCAGCTGCCCGGCGAGGGTACGCAGCTGGACCGCCCAGGTGTGGGAGCTGGCCTCCACGGTGAGCGCGCCGTCCTCCAGCGTGACCGGCCGGCAGTGGGCGGCCACCTCCGGGCCCACCACCTGCGCCCAGTCGCCGAACAGACGGGCCTGCGCGGCGGTGGTCTCCCAGCCGCGGGTACGCACCAGGGCGCGCATCACCGAACCCAGCGGCTGGGGGTCCCGGGCGTCCGGACCGGGTCCGGACCAGTCGCGCGAGGTCCGCGTCGTCGGCGCCGCGCGGCGTCGGACCGGCCGGCGTACCTTCGCCGCGTCCAGCATCGCCCGGGCGAGGTCGGGCCCGCGCGGCCCCTCCGGCTCCCGCGGCGCGGGCACGGACGGCTCAGACACGGCGCACACTCCCCTCGGACACCTCGAACCGGGCGCCCCTCAGCACCGGTGGCACGTCCTGCTCCACCGCGCAGGTCACCAGGGTCTGCCCGGCCCCGGCCACCGCGTCGGCCAGCCGCTGCCGGCGCTGCTCGTCCAGTTCGGCGAAGACGTCGTCGAGCACCAGCACCGGCTCCACCCCCTCGGCGCGCAGCAGCTGGTACGCGCCGAGGCGCAACGCCACCGCGAACGACCACGACTCGCCGTGGCTGGCGTACCCGCGGACCGGCATACCGTCCTCGCCGAGGGTGAGCAGCAGGTCGTCGCGGTGCGGCCCGACCAGGGTGACGCCGCGTTCCTCCTCGTCCCGCCGCACCCGCGCCAGCGCGGCGGTCATCGCCTCGGTCAGCTCGGCGGCCGACGGCGGCGTCGGGAGGTCACCGGTCGGCGGCGTCCCGCCGGACCCGGACGGCCCGGACGCCGCCGGGACGGCGGCCTCGACCGGCACGGTCGACCGGTAGGTGAGGCGGGCGTGCGCCTTCGGGCCGGCCAGTGCGGCGTAGCTGTCGGCGACGTACGGCGCCAGCGCCGCGACCAGCTCCCACCGGCCCGCCAGCAGCTCCCCACCGTGCCGTGCCAGGTGGGCGTCCCACACCGCCAGCGTCGACAGGTCCGCGGCGCCGCCGGCACGGCGGGCCAGGTGGGCGGTGCGCAGCAGCGCGTTGCGCTGCCGCAGCACCCGCTCGTAGTCGGCGCGCACCCCGGCGAACCGGGGACGGCGCGCGACCAGCAGGTCGTCCAGGTAGCGCCGACGCGCGGCCGGGTCGCCGCGGACCAGCTCCAGGTCCTCCGGGGCGAACAGCACCAGCCGCAGGGCACCGGCCACCTCCCGGGGCCGGCGGACCGGCGCGCCGGCCAGCCTGGCCCGGGTGCCGCGGCCGGGCGCGATCTCCAGCTCCACAGTGAGCTCCCGGTCACCGCGGGCCAGCAGGCACCGGATCACCGCCGAGGAGGCGCCGGCCCGCACCAGCGGGGCGTCAGTGGCGACCCGGTGGCTGGCCAGTGTCGCCACGTACCCCAGCGCCTCGACGAGGTTGGTCTTGCCCACCCCGTTGGGTCCCACCAGCACGCTGACCCCGGGCGGAAACTCCACCTCCACCTGCCGGTACGACCGGAAGTCGACCAGCTCAAGCCGGCGTACCTGCACCACGGCCTCCGGTCACCGGGCCGGCCGCACCGCGTGGCCGCCGAACTGCTCGCGCAGCGCCGCCACCACGCGCATCGCCGGGGAGTCGTCCTCCTGCGAGGTGAAGCGGGCGAACAGCGCCGCGGCGGTGGCCGGTACCGCCACCCCGAGCCTGGCCGCCTCGGCCACCAGCCACCGGCCGGTGCCGGTGTCCTCGGCCACCCCGCGCACGTCGGCGAGCCCGGGATCCTCCTCCAGGGCCCGGTCCAGCAGGTCCAGCAGCCACGACCTCACCACCGTGCCGGCGCGCCAGGAGCGGATCACCCCGGCGACGTCGTCGACCACGTCGGAGCGGGACAGCAGCGCGTACCCCTCGGCGTACGCCTGCATCAGGCCGTACTCGATGCCGTTGTGGACCATCTTGGCGAAGTGC
>CAZSNW010000169.1:0-6024 GCA_964608245.1 uncultured Micromonosporaceae bacterium | reverse complement strand
CCCGGCAACCTCCCGCTGTCCCCCGCCGCCCGGCCCTGGGTGTGGTGGCCCGGGGGGGGCGCCCCTCCCCCGGCGGGCCCGGGCCTGGGGCGCCCCGCTTCGTGTCCGGGTACCTGCGTCAGGCTCCGGCGCCGTCCGGGTCGGACCGCCCGGCACGGCGTTCGAGCTCCTGCCTGCCCCGTGAACCCGCCGGTGGCACGATCAGGCAGAACTCGTTGCCCTCCGGGTCGGCCAGCACCGTGGTCAGGTAGCCCCCGTCGTCGTGCGGTCCGGCCAGGACGGTCGCGCCGAGGCCCCGCAACCGGGTCAGGTGGGGCTCCAGGTCGGCCACCTGGATGTCCAGGTGCATCCGGTTCTTGACGGTCTTCGGCTCGGGGACCAGCAGGTCCGGCCATCGTCCGTCCGGGTCGGACAGGTTCAGGTAGGGAGGGTGGTAGCCCCCCGGTCGGAAACCGAGGGCGGCGGACCAGAAGCCGGCCAACGCCTCGGCACAGTCGAGCACGTACACCAGCCGCATCAGCGACCCTACGCCGCCGGCCCGGGCGGGGTCACCCACGGCGCGGGGCGGCGGGCGTACGGTGGCCGGCCTCCGGGTCGTGGGTCAACCCGCCTGACGCAGCTCCGGCACCGGGGCCTCCTCGGCGGCCCGGCGGTAGGGTTCCAGCTCCTCGTCCCACGGCGTACCGAGGGCGGTGATCAGCGTGTGCGCCAGCGCCTCGGGGGACGGTGCGGCGGCGATCAGGGCGCGCAGCCGGTCCTCCCCCAGTTGGATGTCACCGGCGGCCCCCGCGGTGGCGCGGAACAGCCCCAGCCCGGGGGCGTACATGAACCGCTCCCCGTCGACCCCGGGGCTCGGCTCCTCGGTCACCTCGAACCGCAGCATCGGCCAGCGCCGCAGCTCGGCGGCGATCCTCGCGCCGGTTCCCGGTGGCCCGGTCCAGCCGACCTCGGTCCGTCTGCACGACGGGTCCCTCGGCTGGACGCTCCACCGCAGCTGCACCGGTGCCGTGAGGGCACGTGTGATCGCCCACTCGACGTGTGGGCACACGGCGAGCGGGGCGGAGTGCACGAAGACGACGCCACGAGTCAGCACGACGAGGACCTCCCGGGATTGTGCGGAAAGGTGCGCCTTCCCCTACGACCTGTCCGCCCGGGCCGTCCCGCGCCGTGGCGTCACGGCACTCACGGCACCGTGTTGAGATGTGCCACACCATGATGACCGGTGCCTTGCCCGACCGCTACCCGACGGGACCGAAACCGCCCGTTCGCGCGACGGTCGGCACCGTCACCGATGAGGTCGGCTGGTCGATCGGGTAGAGTTGGCCCGGCGCGCCGACTGACCCGTGGTCAGCCTGTGCCGCTCTCCCCAACGTCCCGTCGGTGTGAATCAGGGAGTTCCCCGTGGCGAAGACCACCTCCAAGACCGCGCGCGCGTCGGTCCGGGCGGCCCAGGCCGGCGCGGCCGCCGGCTCCGGTGCACTCACCGTCCTCGGCGAGTTCAAGTACCTGATCCCGCTCAACAACGGCCGTCACGCCTACGTCCGCAACCTCACCAACGGGCGTACGCGTCGGCTGCCGACCGACTCGACGCAGTTCGTCGAGGAGATCCGCATGCTGGCGGAGGCCGGGCACGGCCCCAAGATCCGGGCCGAGCTGGCCGCCCTGGCCGAGGCGCACCCCGGTCACGGCTGGGACGCCACCGAGAAGCGTCTGGTCGACGCCGGCGTCTTCGGCGGCTGACCGTCCCCATCGGTCGTGTGTCGCGCGGCGGTCGGGTTCCGCGAGGAAGCCGACCGCCGCGTCGCGTCGGCGCGCCGTCCGGCCGGTCCGGCCGCCGACCGGCTGACCCGTCGACCGGTCGGCCCACCGGCCTTGTCCGGTGCTAGACCACCGGCCGGTTTGCGGTCGAGCCCGCGCCGCTGACCGGCGCGTCCGCCGGTGCCGGGTCGTCGACCGGCTCCGGTGAGCCGAACAGACCCAGCAGGCCGGTGACCCACAGTTGCCGGTGGACGAACCGGCTCGGTTCGGTGACCACCAGCGGGATCCCGCCGACCTTGGCGGTCTGGAAGCCGGCGACCAGGGCGCTGATGCCGACCGAGTCGATGAAGGTCACCCGGCGCATGTTGAGCAGCACCCGGGTTGGCCGGTCGTGGCTGACGGCGGCGGCGATCGCCTCCCGCACCTCGTGGGCGGTGTCGACGTCGATCTCCCCCTGCGGGATGATCTCCACCGATCCGTCCAGGGACTTCCTTGTCACCACCGACAGGGTCACGCCAGGCACCTCCGCCCGTTCGGCCAGTCCATCGGGCGTACACACGTCGATACTCAGCGTATCTGTACACCCGCTCCGGTGCCACCGGGGCGGCCGGCCCCCTCCCTCGGGCCCGGCCGGTCGGCCCGGAGCACCGTGATCGTACCCGACCGAACGGTGGATGACCGTTCAACCGGTCGTACTACGACGGTGCGCTCCGTCCCGGGCCTGGTCACGGTGCGTCGACGAGGTCGGCCGCACTCGGCCGCCGGCGTGTCGCGGGGCCCGGCGCGGCTTGCGACCGACCGCCGCCGATCCGTGGCAGGTGTCAGCCACCGGTCACGGGGTACCGGAAGGGGCGTACCACCGTCACGGGACCGGGAGGGAGGCGGTCATGCAGCACGACGAGCTGATCGGTCAGGTCCAGGCGCGCGCCAAGCTGCCCAGCCGGGGCGCGGCCGAACGCGTGGTGCGGTCGACCCTGGAGACGCTCGGGGAACGGCTGCCCGAAGGGCTCACCGACAACCTGGCCTCGCAGCTGCCGCAGGAGGTGGGCGAGCACCTGCGGCGTACCGAGCTGCTGGGCGGGGTCGGCACCGGTGAGCGGTTCGACCGCGAGGAGTTCGTCAACCGGGTGGCTGAGCGCAGCGGCGCCGACCGTCCGCAGGCCGTCTACTACGCCCGCGTGGTCTTCGAGCTGCTCGACGAGGCCACCACCGGGGACCTGATGAACAAGGTCCGCGACGCGCTCCCGGAGGACATCCGGACGCTGACGATGGCCGGCAGCCGCGGCGACATGGACTGATCCGGCGGACGCGGATCCGGCGGGTAGCATGCCAGCCGATGTCCGGATCCGCCCGCCCGCGTCGCACCGGACGCCGCCCGGCGTCCGCACTCGTGTCGGCGACGGTGGCGCTGCTGCTGTCGGTGGCCGCGCCACCGGCGCTCCCCGCGTACGCCGACGCGGTGCGCGACGCGCAGTGGCACCTGGTCAGCCTGGACCTCGCCACCGCGCACCAGCTGTCCCGGGGCGAGGGCGTCACGGTCGCCGTCATCGACACCGGGATCGACGCCAACCACCCCGACCTGGTGGGCAACGTGCTGCCCGGGGTGGACCTGCTCGACCCGTCCAACCCCGACGGGCGTACGCCGGAGAGACACGGCACGAGCGTCGCCGGAGTGATCGCCGGCCACGGCCACGGCCCGGGCGGCGTCGACGGGGTCCTCGGCGTGGCGCCGGCCGCCACCATCCTGCCGATCCGCATCTCCACGGACGACGAACCGGTGCCGGCGTCCGAGCTGATCGCCGACGCGATCGAGTACGCGGTGGAGGCCGGCGCGAAGGTGATCAACATCTCGCTGTCCAGCGGCCCGTCGCAGCTGGACGCCCGGGCGGTGGCCGCCGCCCGCCGCAACGACGTCGTGGTGGTGGCCGCCGCCGGCAACCGGCCGGACGCCGAGCACGTCGCCTTCCCCGCCGCCCACCCGGGCGCGGTCGCGGTCGGCGCCACCGACCGGTCCGGCCAGCGCGCGGACTTCTCGGCCACCGGCGACGCCCTCACCCTCACCGCGCCCGGCGACGAGATCATCACCACCGGGGTGGGCGGCACCTACGTACGCGCCAGCGGCACCAGCTACGCCACCCCGATCGTGGCCGGCGCCGCCGCGCTGGTGCGTGCCCGGTTCCCGGAGATGTCCGCCGACGAGGTGGTGCACCGGCTGGTCTCCACCGCGGTCGACCTCGGCGCGCCCGGCCACGACGAGGAGTACGGGTACGGGGTGGTCGACATCGTCGCCGCCCTGACCGCCCAGGTGCCGCCCTGGGACCCGGACGGGGAGCCGGACCAGGTGCGGCAGGACCAGTGGCACCTGGAGTTCCTCGACGTGGCGGCGGCCCACCGCATCACCCGCGGCGCAGGGGTGACGGTGGCGGTGGTGGACACCCCCATCGACCCCACCCATCCGGACCTGCACCGCAACGTGCTACCGGCGATCGACCCGCGGCGGCCCGGCGAGGAGATCGACGCGGCGGCCGAGGCCGCCCGGGGCGGCAACGGCACGGTGCTCGCCGGCCTGGTCGCCGGCCACGGCAACCGGCTGGCCGACCACGAGCCCGGCCCGCGCGGCGTGCTCGGCATCGCGCCGGAGGCCTCCCTGCTGCCGGTCCGCGGGTGGGACCAGGACGCGGAGACGAGCGACAACATCGACCTGGGCGCGGAGGCGATCATCGAGGCCGCCCGGGCCGGCGCCGACGTCATCCTCTACGTGGCCGGCACCGCGTCGATGGCGCGGTACGCCGAAGCGCTGGAAGCGGTCCGGGAGGCCGACGCGGTGCTGGTGACCGCGGTCGGGGACCGGGGCACGGTGGACCGGATCGGCTACCCGGCCGCCGCGCCGTCCGTGGTGGCGGTCGGCGGGGTGGACCGGGACGGGCTGCTCGCCTCCTTCTCCCTCACCGGTCCGGAGGTGACCCTGGTCGCGCCGGCGGTCGACATCACCAGCACCGCCCGCCGGCACGGGTACACGACGGCCAGCAGTACCAGCACCGCGGCGGCCATCGTGGCCGGGGCGGCGGCGCTCGTCCGCGCGCACCACCCGGAGCTGTCCGCCGAGGAGGTGGTGCACCGGCTGGTCAGCACCGCCCGGGACGCCGGTCCGCCCGGCCGCGACGACGGGTACGGCGCCGGGGTGCTGGACCTGGTGGCCGCGCTCACGGCCGACGTGCCGCCGCTTCCGCGGGAAGCGCCGCGCTCCCCGCTGCCGGAGCTGGAGCTCACGGTGGTGGCGGCGACCGCGGCGGTGGCCACGCTGCTCGCGGTCCTCACCGCGGTCGTGGTGCTGACCCGGCAGCGGCGCCGCCCGGCGCTCGCCCCGACCGAGCCGAGGCCGTCATGGGCCGGCGAGCCGGCGCTGGTCGCCACCGGCGAACCGTCGGCCGGCGCTCCCCCACCCGGACCGCCGTGGCAGGCGGACGGCGACACCGGGCAGGGCACGGCCTTCGGCGTACCGCCGTCGTCCGGTGCGGAGTCCCTAGGGACCGCCGCGCCACCGGCGCCACCGCGGCCGCGCCCTCACCCCCGACCGGACGGGCAGGCGCCGCCGGGTCCGGCACCGGGGTCGACCGGAGGCACGGACCTGCCCTCGTGACCGGGCCGCGGCCGAGCGGGCCGATCGCCGACCGGGCCGCGCAGGCCGCGTACGCGCGTGATACTGGGCCGGTGGGGGACATCCGCGTCGGCACCGCGTCCTGGACCGACCGGACCCTGCTGGAGTCGGGCTGGTACCCGCCGTCGACCGACACCCCGGAGAAGCGGCTGGCCTACTACGCCGAGCACTTCCCGCTGGTGGAGGTCGACGCGACCTACTACTCGCCGCCGTCGGAGCGGACCGCCGCCCTGTGGGCGGAGCGCACCCCGCCGCACTTCCGGTTCAACATCAAGGCGTTCAGCCTGCTCACCGGCCACCCCACCCGACCGAAGGCGATCTACGCCGACCTGCGGCCTGAGGTCGACAAGCGGACGATCTACCCGCGCGACCTGCCCGCACAGGCGTACGAGGAGGTGTGGACCCGGTTCCTGTCGGCGCTGGACCCGTTGGTGGAGGCCGGCAAACTGGGGGCGCTCCTGTTCCAGTTCCCGCCCTGGTTCACCATCCGCCGCAGCAACAAGCAGCAGCTGCTGGAGGTCGCCTCACGGTGCAGCCCGCTGCCGGTGGCGGTGGAGTTACGGCACGAGTCGTGGTTCCGCGACGACAACCGGGACGAGACCCTCGAC
>CAZSNW010000168.1:0-6178 GCA_964608245.1 uncultured Micromonosporaceae bacterium | reverse complement strand
CATCGCCCGCGCCGACGGGTCGGCGGTGTTCCTGCTGGCCAACGTGGTCGACGACATGACCATGCGGATCACCCACGTCATCCGCGCCGAAGAGCACCTGCCCAACACGCCCAAGCAGCAGCTGCTGTGGGAGGCGCTGGGCCACCAGCCGCCGGTGTGGGCGCACCTGCCGATCGTGGTCAACGAGAAGCGGCAGAAGCTGTCCAAGCGGCGGGACAAGGTGGCGCTGGAGTCCTACCGGGACGAGGGCTACCTGCCCGACGCCATGCGCAACTACCTGATGCTGCTGGGGTGGGCGCCCTCCGGCGACCGGGAGATCGTGCCCTGGTCGGTGATCGAGGAGGAGTTCCGGCTGGAGAAGGTCAACCCGTCGCCGGCGTTCTTCGACGAGAAGAAGCTGCGGGCGTTCAACGGCGAGTACATCCGGGCACTGTCGACCGGGGAGTTCATCGACGCCTGCCGTCCGTGGCTGGTCGGCACCGACACCGTCCCGGCGCCGCCGTGGCGGCCGGAGGACTTCGACCCGGCCGCGTTCGCCGCGGTTGCGCCGCTGCTGCAGACCCGGGTGGCGGTGCTGTCGGAGATCGTGCCGCAGGTCGACTTCCTGTTCCTCCCCGAACCCCCCGACGACCCGGCGGCGTGGGAGAAGGCCATGAAGGAGCCGGCCGCCGCCGTGCTGGACGACGCGATCGCCGCCTACGAGTCGCTGTCGGAGTGGCGCGCCGACGTTCTAAAGTCCACTCTGGAGCAGATCGGGACCGCGCACGGGCTCAAGCTCGGCAAGGCACAGGCGCCGGTACGCGTGGCGGTGACCGGCCGCACGGTCGGGCTGCCGCTGTTCGAGTCCCTGGAGGTACTCGGTCGCGACCGGACCCTGGCGCGGATGCGGGCCGCCCGCAGCCGGCTGGCCGGGTGAGCACCACCGGTAGGCCCGCCGGCCCGGCACGTCGGACAGCCGACACGGATTGTTGCCGGATCGTGTCGTGTCACGGCAACCGGACACCGCGGCCGCGGGTCTACTAGGTGAGGCGGAACACATCTCGAGGGGTGAGCCGATGGGGAGGGCGCGCCGGTTGGCCGCGGTGGCGGCGGCCGCGGTGGTGGCGGCACTGACGGTGGCGGTGCCGCCGGCGTGGGCGCAGGAGCTCAGCCTGGTGGAGATCAGCGGGGATCTGCTCGACGAACCCGTGGTGTTCACCGTGGCGGACTCGCCGGAGGAGTGCCGCGCGCTGTACCGGGAGGTGGACTGGCTGCGCGGCCGGCGCGGCGACGCCGACCCGCCGAAGGAGGAGGAGGCGCTGGAGCTGCTCGGCCCCGCCTACACCATGGTGGTGCACCTGGACGGGGAGCCGCGGCTGCGGTACGTGCTCTACCCGTTGGCCCAGGGCGGCCCCCGGGTGTACCGGCCGGAGGAGCAGCCCGGCGACCGGCGGGCCCGCGAGGCGTGGTTCTTCGGC
This sequence comes from uncultured Micromonosporaceae bacterium, assembly GCA_964608245.1. Taxonomy (GTDB): domain Bacteria; phylum Actinomycetota; class Actinomycetes; order Mycobacteriales; family Micromonosporaceae; genus Natronosporangium. The sequence goes on along the minus strand of CAZSNW010000168.1, from coordinate 4,721 downwards.
CGGCTCAGCATGCCGGAGACGCTGGCCGCGGCCGGGATCCCGGTACCCGGCATGCCGCAGCGGCCGTCCGGCGGCGGGGAAGGCGGCGGGTCGGCCGAGAAGGAGGACCCGGCCGAGAGCGTCCTGTCGGCCTGGCGCGAGGGGTTGGGGGCCACGGCCCTGGTGGCGGTGGTGCTGGCCCTCGGGCTCGGCGCGGTGGCCCTGCTGCTGCGGCGCCGGGCCTGACGCGCACCGCCCGGCGCCGGCTGCGCAGCCCACGGCGCCGCTAGGCTGGCCGCGTGACCGACCACGCGGCAGCCGGACCTGACCACGCGGCGGCCGGATCCGACCACGCGGCAGCCGGACCTGACCACGCGGCGGGCGAGCCCGACCGCGCCGGCGGCAACGGTCGGGCGGACGCCGGGCAGCCGCTGGCCGCCACCCTGCTCCGGATCGAGCACGCCGCCGGGGCGCTGGCCACCGCCAGCGTGGCACGGATGGACGAGGTGCTGCCGTGGTTCCGGGAGCTGCCGGCCGACCAGCGCTCCTGGGTGATGCTGGTGGCGCAGGCCGGCGTACGGTCGCTGGTCGAGTGGTTGCGACGCGGCGGCGGCTCCGGCGACTCCAACCAGGAGGTCTCCGACGAGATCTTCGACACGGCGCCGCCGGCGCTGGCCCGGTCGCTGAGCCTGCAGCAGACGGTCGCCCTCATCAAGGTCACCGTGGACGTGGCCGAGGAGCACGTGCCGCACCTCGCCGCGCCCGGCGAGCGGGAGCTGCTGCAGCAGGCGGTGCTGCGCTTCTCCCGGGAGGTGGCGTTCGCCGCCGCGCGGGTGTACGCGCGGGCCGCCGAGTCCCGCGGCGCGTGGGACGCCCGGCTGCAGGCGCTGCTGGTGGACGCGCTGTTGCGGGGGGACTCCGCCGACGTGCTGGCCAGCCGCGCGGCCGCGCTCGGCTGGTCGGACACCCCGCCGCTGGCGGTCGTGGTCGGCCGCTCCCCCGGCGGCGAGGCGACCGCGGTACTGCACGGGCTGCACCGGGCCGCCCGCCGGCTCGACGTGGAGGCGATCGGCGGCGTGCACGGCGACCGGCTGGTGGTGATGATCGGCGGCGGGGCCGACCCGGTGGGGGTCGCCACAAGGCTGCTGCCCCGCTTCGGCGACGGACCGGTGGTGGTCGGACCGCCGGTCCAGCGGCTGGAGGAGGCCCCCGGCTCGGCCCGGGCCGCGATGGCCGGCTTCCGGGCCGCCGCCGCGTGGCCGGGCGCACCGCGACCGGTGGCCGCCACCGACCTGCTGCCCGAGCGGGCGCTGGCCGGCGACGGGGAGGCGCGGCGGGTGCTGCGCCAGGAGGTCTACCGCCCGCTGGCCCGCGCCGGCGGCCACCTGCTGGAGACCCTGGACGGCTACTTCGCCACCGGCGGGGTGGAGAGCGCCGCGCGGTCGCTGTACGTCCACCCCAACACGGTGCGCTACCGGCTGCGCCGGGTGGCCGAGCTGACCGGGTTCACCCCGACCGACCCGCGGCACGCGTTCACGCTGCGGCTGGCCCTGGCGGTCGGACGGCTGGACCCACCGGACGACCTCGCCACCGGTCCGGTCGGCCGCACCGGGTGACCGACCGCTCCGCTGGCCGGTGACGAGGAGCCGGTTGGAGGGTTCCCACAACACCGGTCGTGGGAGTTTCATTGCTGCCGTCAACGACACGACCGGCCGGTAGCCGCGATAGTCAAGGACGTGCTCGCCCTTGTCGCACCCGGCCAAGGCGCGCAGAAGCCCGGCTTTCTCGCCCCTTGGCTGACCTCGCCCACGGTCGAGGCCCGGCTGCGCTGGTGGTCCGTGCTGGCCGGGGTCGACCTGCGCCACCTCGGCACCGAGGCGGACGCCGAGGAGATCCGTGACACCGCCCGCACCCAGCCGCTGCTGGTGGCCGCCGGGCTGCTCGCCGCCGAGGCGCTGCTGGGCCGGCCCGTCGCCGCCGGTGAGGCGCCGTCGGACGTGGCGGTGGTGGCCGGTCACAGCGTCGGCGAACTCACCGCGGCCGCGGTGGCCGGCGCCGTCTCCCCCGAGACCGCGGTGGCGCTCGCCGGCGAGCGTGGCCGGCAGATGGCCGCGGCCTGCCGGCGGGAACCCACCAGCATGGCCGCCGTGCTCGGCGGGGACGAGCAGGAGGTGCTCGCCGCCATCGAGGCCCACCAGCTGTACGCGGCCAACCGCAACGGGGCCGGCCAGATCGTCGCCGCCGGCGCGGTCGACCGGCTCGCCAAGCTCGCCGCCGAGCCCCCGGCCCGGACCCGGGTGATCACCCTCCAGGTCGCCGGCGCCTTCCACACCCCCTACATGGCCCCGGCCGAGGAGGAGCTGGGCAAGCTGGCGCCCGGCATCCCCGCGGTCGACCCGGCCACCATCCTGCTGTCCAACCTCGACGGCGCGGCGGTCACCGGCGGCCGCGAGCTGGTCGGGCGGCTGGTCCGGCAGGTCACCGCGCCGGTCCGGTGGGACGCCTGCATGCGGACACTGGCCGACCTGGGGGTGACCGCGGTGATCGAGCTGCCGCCGGCCGGCACCCTGGCGGGTCTGATCAAGCGGGAACTGGGCAAGGACGGCCCGGAGATCGTCACCCTGCAGACCCCTGACGACCTGCCCGCCGCCCGGGACCTGATCGCCCGGCACGCCACCGTGCCCGGGCACGAGCCGGCCCCCCAGTTCCGGGTGGTGGTGGCGACGAGCGCCGGCACCTTCGAGCCCGCGCCGGGCCTGGCCGAGGGTGACGAGGTCGCCGCCGGCCAGGTGATCGGGCACGTGATGACCCGGCAGGGCCCGGTGGAGGTCACCGCCCACCACGCGGGCGTCCTCGCCGAGTGGCTCGCCCACCAGGACGACCCGGTCGCCCCGGGTCAGCCCCTCGCCCGGATCGGAGGACACCTGTGAGCGCTCCCGGCAGCCGCGTGGTCGCCCTCGGCCACTACCAGCCCGCCAAGGTGGTGACCAACGAGGACCTGACCCGGATGGTCGACACCAGCGACGAGTGGATCGTCACCCGGGTCGGCATCCGGGAGCGGCGGGTGGCGGCCGAGAACGAGACCGTGGCGGACATGGCCGCCGCGGCCGCCGAGAAGGCGCTGTCCGCCTCCGGGCTCACCGCCGACGACATCGACCTGGTGGTGGTCGCCACCTGCTCGTCGGTGGACCGGGTGCCCAACGTCGCCACCCGGGTCGCCCGTCGGCTCGGCATCGAGGCCCCGGCCGCGTACGACGTCAACACCGCCTGCTCCGGCTTCTCGTACGCACTGGCCACCGTCGACCACGCGATCCGGGCCGGCGCGGCGCGCAACGCGCTGGTGGTCGGCGCCGAGAAGCTCAGCGACTACATCGACTGGACCGACCGCACCACGTGCATCCTGTTCGGCGACGGCGCCGGCGCGGCGGTGGTCTCCCCGGTCGCCGAGGGTGAGGCGCCCGGCATCGGCCCGGTGCTGTGGGGCTCGGTCCCCGAGCGCGGTGACGTGGTGCAGATCGAGGGCTGGCGCCCCTACATCCGGCAGGAGGGGCAGACGGTCTTCCGGTGGGCCACCACCGCCCTGCCGCCGCTGGCGCTGAAGGCCTGCGAGCTGGCCGGGGTCGACCCGAAGGAGCTGGCGGCGTTCATCCCCCACCAGGCGAACCTCCGGATCATCGAACCGCTCGCCCGCCGGATCGGCGCCGGCGACGCGGTCGTCGCCCGCGACATCGTCGAGTCCGGCAACACCTCGGCCGCCAGTACGCCGATGGCGTGGTCCAAGCTGGTGGCCCGCGGCGAGATCCCGTCCGGCGCGCCGGTGCTGCTGTTCGGGTTCGGCGGCGGGCTCACCTACGCCGGGCAGGTGGTCCGGAGCCCGTGAGAGCGGGCCGGGCCGTCGGCACCGTGTCCGTCCGTGTCCCGGCACCGCGCCGGGTGCACCCACCACACCAGACAGGAGAGGAAACCCCATGACGCGTGAGGAGATCACCAAGGGCCTGGCCGAGATCCTGGAGGAGGTCGCCGGGGTCAACCCGGACGACGTGACCCCGGAGAAGTCCTTCACCGACGACCTCGACGTGGACTCGCTGTCGATGGTCGAGGTGGTGGTGGCGGCCGAGGAGAAGTTCGGCGTCAAGATCCCCGACAACGAGGTGCAGAACCTCAAGACGGTGGCGGACGCCGTGGCCTACATCGAGTCCCACGCATGAGTAGTCGTCCCGACGTCGTCGTCACCGGGCTCGGCGCGACCACCCCACTGGGCGGGGACGTCGCGTCGACCTGGGACGGCCTGGTCGCGGGCCGCTCCGGGGTCCGCCCGCTCACCCAGGAGTGGGCCGCCGACCTGCCGGTACGCATCGCCGCGCAGCTGGTTGTCGGCCCCGAGGAGGTGATCGAGCGGGTCCGGCTGCGGCGACTGGACCGGGCCGAGGCGATCGCGCTCATCGCCGCCCGCCAGGCCTGGCAGGACGCGGGGCTCGCCGACCAGCCGCCCGAGGCGGAGCGGCTGGCGGTGAGCCTCGGCACCGGCATCGGCGGGGTGACCACACTGCTCGCCCAGGACGACATCCTGGAGGAGTCCGGGCCGCGCAAGGTCAGCCCGCACACCGTGCCGATGCTCATGCCCAACGGCCCGGCCGCCTGGGTCGGGCTGGACCTGGGCGCCCGCGCCGGGGTGCACTCGGTGGCCAGCGCCTGCGCCACCGGTGCGGAGGCGCTGGCGCTGGGCCTGGACATCATCCGGT